>NZ_JBEUPA010000001.1:0-195982 GCF_040492065.1 Actinomadura sp. NPDC000929
GTCCACTCCCGCGTCCCGGAGCCGGGCGGCGAGCCGCTCGGCCCGTTCCCGCACCGCGCCCGCGTCGGCGTGCAGCGCCTCGGCCGTGGGGGTGAGCGGCCCGCGGAGGGTGGCCTCCAGGGCGGCGAGCGTCAGCTTGTCGACCCGCAGGGCCCGCGCGAGCGGATGGCGGGCGAGGCGCCGCACCGGCTCGTCCCTCCCGAGGATCAGGCCGCACTGCGGGCCTCCGAGCAGCTTGTCGCCGCTGGCGGTGACGAGGTCGGCGCCCGCCTTGAGCATGGACGCGGCATCGGGCTCGTCGGGCAGGAGCGGCTCGGGGGCGAGCAGGCCGGAGCCGATGTCGGCCACGACCGGCACCCCGAGCCCGGCCAGCTCCGCGACGCCGGCGCCGCGCGCGAAGCCGGTCATGCGGAAGTTGGAGGGGTGCACCTTGAGGATGAACCCGGTCTCCTCGCCGACGGCCGCGGCGTAGTCGTCCGGCGTGGTCCGGTTCGTCATGCCGACCTCGCGCAGCCGGGTGCCGGTGGCGGCCAGCAGCTCGGGGATGCGGAACCCGTCGCCGATCTCCACCATCTCGCCGCGGCTGATGACGATCTCCCGGCCGGGGGCGAGCGCGGCGGCGGCCAGCACCAGCGCCGCCGCTCCGTTGTTGACGACGTGCGCGGCCTCCGCCTGGGGCACCCGCTCGCGCAGCGCCGCGAGGACCGACCGCCCGCGCTTGGCGCGACGGCCGGTCTCCAGGTCGAGTTCGACGTCGGTGGCGCCGGAGGCCACCGCCACGGCCTCGCGGGCCGCCGGCGACAGCGGCGCCCGCCCGAGGTTGGTGTGCAGCAGGACGCCGGTCGCGTTGATCACCGGGCGGAGGCCGGAGGCGTTCGGCGGCAGCGACGCGACGGCGGCGTCGGCCACCGCCTCCGGCGCGATCTCTCCGGCGCGGGCCCGGCGCTGGGCGGCGACGACCGCGGCCTTCACGACGCCGCGCCCGAGCCGCGCCGCCGCGCTCGCGAGGCGCGGTTCGGCGAGCAGCACGTCCGTTCGGGCGATCCGCCGCCGCTCGTCCTCCCCCGCGGCGGGCCCGGCCTCGCGATCCATCAGGCGACCTCCGACATGCAGCGCTACCCCGCCAGCATGGCACGCAAACAGCGCCGCCCCGGAGGAGGGCGCGCCCGCCGGGGCTGCTAACATGCATGACTCATGCATGACAGACTCGCGAACCTGCTGGGCGCCGCCTCGCTGGCGGTGACCGACCTGGTGCTGGCCGGGGCCACCGGCACGGGGCGGGTGAGCGCGAGCGGCGCCGCGGCGCTGGTCGTCCTCTCCCACGCGCCCGGCCTCGGCGTCACCGAGCTCGGACGCCGCGTCGGGTTGACCCAGTCCGCCGCCGCGCGCATGGTGGACGGGCTCCAGACGGCCGGCCTGGTCCGGCGCCGTCCCGGCGGGGGGCGCGCCGTCCAGGTCCTGCTGACGCCGGAGGGCGAGGAGGCGGCGCGCGCGATGCTGGCCGCGCGGGACGCGCCGCTGGCCGGCGTCCTGGACGTCCTGGACGGCGCCGAGCGCGAGGCGCTCACCGGGCTGCTGGCCAAGCTCCTGGCCCGCCTCTACGAGGAGATCGGCGACTCCGACGTCATCTGCCGCCTCTGCGACCGGGGGTGCTGCACGAGCGGCGGCGTCTGTCCGGTCGGCCAGGCCGAACGCAACGCGGGGCGCGCATGACGGGCGTCCTCCTGGCCCTGACCTCGGCGCTGCTCTACGGGGTCGCCGACGTCTGGGGCGGCCTGCTGTCGCGCCGCGCCGACTTCGCCGCCGTCGCGCTGCTCGGCCAGGTCGGCGGGCTCGCGTGCGCGGTCGCCGCGGCGGTGGCCGTCCCCGCTTCCGACGTGGCCGCCGGGGACCTCGCGTGGGGCGCGCTCTCGGGCGCCGGGACGGGCCTCGCGATGGTCTTCCTCTACCGGGGCATCAGCAGGGGGAACCTGAGCATCGTCGTCCCGGTCAGCGCGGTCGGCGGGGTGGCGTTGCCGGTGGTCGTCGGCGTCGCGTTCCTCGGCGACCGCCCCACGGCGGCGGCCTGGCTCGGGATCGGCAACGTGGTGCCCGCGCTGTGGCTGGTGTCCCGGTCGCGGTCGGACGAGGGCGGCCGGGTCCGCGCGGCCCTCGTGAACGGGCTCGCGGCGGGCGCCGGGATCGGGGTGCAGTACCTGGCCCTCGCCCAGGCGGGCGACGACTCCGGCCTCTGGCCCGTCGCGGCGGGACGGGTCGCGGCCGTCCTCGCGATCGCTCCGGTGATGCGCTCGCGCGGGCGGCGCCCACCAGGCGGCCTCCCGGGCGGGACGACGTGGCTGTGGGCGGCGGTGAACGGCGGCCTCGCGGCGGCGGCGCTCGTCTGCTACCTCCTCGCGACCCGGCAGCAGCTCGTCGTCATCGCGGTCGTGCTGTCCTCGCTGTACCCGGTGGTCCCGGTGCTGCTCGGCGTCACGGCGCTGCGCGAGCGCCTGTCGCGGACGCAGGCCGCGGGCCTCGCCGGCGCCGCCGCGGCCGTCGTCCTGCTGACGCTCGCCGCCGGATGAGGACCACTCCTTGTCCGCCGCCACCAGGCGCATCGGTCGGGTGTGACAAGGAATCGGGCGGCGTTGTCACCCATCTGAGTGTCTTGTGCGACGCGCGCTCCCTAGCCTGGCGGCCCCAGGTGTCCGCTGACGGAGGTGACACTTTGACGGAGCTGCACGAGAGGTCCGCCCAGGCCGACGATCTGTCAGGGGAGCCCTGGCGCGACGTCCCCCGGGAAGAGGCGCAGTGGATCCGCCCCCACCTTCCGGCGCTGGTCGACTCCATGGTGGAGGGCGTACTGCGGAACGTCCCCGAGTACGCGCGCCCCGACGACCCCGTCTACACCGAGGTGATGCGCCTCGCGGCGGCGCAGGCCATGGGGCACTTCGTCCAGATGATCGCCGACCCCGACGCCTCCCTGCGGGAGGTGCACCAGGTCTACTTCGACATCGGGTACGGGGAGGCCGTCGAGGGGCGCGGGCTCGAGCACCTGCAGAACGCGATGCGCGTCGCCTCCAGGACCGCGTGGCGGTACCTGTCGCGCGAGGCCGACCGGCTGAAGAAGCCGCGCGACCTGGCGATCGCGCTCACCGAGGCGAACCTCGCCTACCTGGACCTTCTGGCGTCCGCCGCCGCGCAGGGCTACGCCCGGGCGCGGGAGAAGGCCGCGGGCGAGCGCGAGCAGCGCCGCGCCCGCCTGATGAGCCTGCTGCTGTCGGACCCGGCGGCGCCGCGGGACGTCGTCGCCGAGCAGGCCAACCTCGCCGGCTGGCCGCTGCCCGAACGGCTGGCGGTGATCGTGCTGGAGCCGCGGCCCGGCGGCGCCGGGGAGGGGCCCGCCGGGCTGCCGCCGTCCCTGCTGAGCGGCCTGGACCGCGGCCGGCCGTGCCTGGTGATGCCCGACCCGGACCGCCCCGGCGGCCCCGACCGGCTGACCGCCACCCTCGGCGGCTGGGCGGGCGCGGTCGGGCCCTCGGTGCCGCTGGACCGGGCGGGGGTCTCGCTGCGCTGGGCGCACCGGACGCTCGACTCGATGGAGGCCGGGCGGCTCGCCCGGCAGGACCCCGGCGCGCTCGTCCACGCCGACCGGTACGTGCCCGACCTGCTGCTGGAGGAGGGCTGGACGCTCGCCGAGGCGGCCGCCCGGCGCCGGCTGGCCCCGCTCACCGAGCTCGGCCCGCACCGGGGCGGCCGGCTGGCGGCCACGCTGCTGGAGTGCCTCAGGCACGGCTTCAACGCGACGGACGCGGCGGAGGCGCTGTGCGTGCACCCGCAGACCGTCCGGTACCGGCTGGCGCAGCTGCACGAGATCTTCGACTACGACATCGAGGCCCCGGCGATCCGTCTGGAGCTGATGCTGCTGCTCCCCGTCTGGCTGCGCGGCGCCGACGGGGAGCACGCGTGAGGGACGCGGTCACCGCTCACCCGGGCCGGGGCGCCGCCTCCGCGACCGGCAGCCTCCCCTCCAGGTAGGCCCGCCGGCACGCGGACCGGGCGATCTTCCCGCTGCTGGTGCGCGGCAGGCCCCCGGGCTCGATCAGCACGAAGTCGTGCACGCGCAGGTCGTGCTGCTGCTTCACGGCCGTCCGCACCGCCCGCGCCACCTCCTCCTGGTCGAGCAGGGCGACCGGCACCCGGCGGTTCCGCTCGGCAACCACGACCAGGCCCTCCGTGCCGCCGGTGTCGACCGCCACCGCGCAGGCGTACTCGCGGCGGATCGCTCGGTGCGCGCCGGAGACGGTGAACTCGATGTCCTGCGGGTAGTGGTTGCGCCCGTCCACGATGACCAGGTCCTTGATCCGGCCGGTGACGAACAGCTCCCCGCCGTGCAGGACGCCGAGGTCCCCGGTGCGCAGCCACGGGGAGCGCGGCAGGTCGCCGTGGTCCGCCAGCACCGCCTCGAACGTCTCCCTTGTGGCCTCGGGCCGCCCCCAGTAGCCGGCCGCGACGTTCGGGCCGTGCACCCAGATCTCCCCGACGGCGCCGTCCGCGAGCCGCACGCCGGTCTCGGGGTCGGCGATGACGGTGTGCTGCCCGTAGGACGTCCCGCAGGCGATCAGCTGGATCGCGCCGGGCGCGCCCGGGTCGCAGGGCTCGGCGACGCCCCGGCGCAGCCCCTCGTGGTCGAACGCGACGCGGGTCGGCTCCCGGAACCGGGACGAGGCCGACACGTAGACGGTCGCCTCCGCCAGCCCGTACGCGCACACCTGCGCCTCGGGCCGCAGCCCGCAGTCCTTGAACGCCTCGTAGAAGCCGGTGAGCGTGCTCTCCCGGATCGGCTCCGCGCCGTTCATGAAGACCTGCACGCCGCTCAGGTCGAGCTTCGCCTTCTCCTCCTCGGTGACCTGCGCGGTGAGGTACTCGTAGGCGAAGTTGGGGCCGCCGGTGAACGCGTGGTGCTGGGCGCTGAGCAGCTCCAGCCAGCGGACAGGGCGCATGACGAACGCCACCGGATCCATGATCACGCCCGGGTTGCCGTACACCAGCGGCAGCGCGACGGTGGTGACCAGGCCCATGTCGTGGAAGACGGGCAGCCAGTTCACGCCGGACGACACGCGCGGGATGCCGTCGAACGTCCGCCACAGCTGCTCGGCGTTCGTCGCGAAGTTCCCGTGCGTGATGATCACGCCCGCGGGGGTGCGGGTCGAGCCGGAGGTGTACTGCAGGTAGGCGACGTCGCCCGGGTCGACCGGCTCGGGCGTCCAGTCGAGCGCCGCGTCCACCTCGTCGGCGACGATGATCTCGGCGGGCTCGCGGACGCCGCCGCCCGCGAGGAACGAGCGCACGTGCGGCAGCGACGCGCTCGTGGTGATCACGACGTCGGGCTCGGCATCCCGGTAGACGGCGAGGAGCCGGTCGCCGTGGCCCGGCAGGTCCGGGGAGAACAGCGGGACGCCGATGACGCGGGCGTACATGGCGCCGAGGAACGCGGTGACGTAGTGCAGGTCCTGCGGGGCGAGCAGCGCGACCCGCCGCCCGGGCTCGGTGGCCCGGCGGATGGCGGCGGCGGTGCTGCGGGCGCGCCGGTCCAGCTCGCCCCAGGTCACGTCGGTCGCGACGCCGTCCGGGTCCGTCGTGTAGTCCATGAACGTGTAGGCGCGGTCGCCGGGGAAGTCCTTGGCGAACCGGGCGAGCCGCTCGATCAGCGGCGTGCGGTCGAGCGGGGGGAGGTCGGTCATGCTCGCTCTCCGGTGCTGGGGGCGGTCACGCGGCGGGCGGCGAGGCGCTCGTGGTCGGGCCAGCGGACGTCCCAGACCCAGCCGAGCCTCTCGAACACCCAGATGACGCGGGCGCTGATGTCGATCTGGCCCTTGAGGACGCCGTGCCGCGCGCAGGTCGGGTCGGCGTGGTGCAGGTTGTGCCAGGACTCGCCGAACGACGGGATCGCCAGCCACCACACGTTGCGGGCCCGGTCGCGCGTCCTGAAGTCCTCCTTGCCGAACACGTGGCAGATCGAGTTGATCGAGAACGTGATGTGGTCGCCGACGAAGACGCGCATCACCCCGCCCCAGAACAGCGCGGTGACGGCGCCGTGCCACGACCAGGTGAGCAGCGCGCCCAGCCCCATCGGGACGAGGAAGGTCGACAGCACGATCACGGCGTACACGGGGTCGAGGGACAGGAACCGGATGTCCCGGTCCTTGAGCAGGTCGGGCGCGTACTTGCCGCGGGACGTGCGCTCCTTGCCGAACAGCCAGCCCATGTGCGCGTGGTAGAGGCCCTTGGTGAGGCCCCACACACCGGGTCCGTACGCCCAGGGCGAGTGGGGGTCGCCCTCCTGGTCGGCGTACTTGTGGTGGCGGCGGTGGTCGGCGACCCAGCGGACCACCGAGCCGTGCATGGCCTGCCCGCCGAGGATCGCGAGGGCGATCCGCAGCCACCGCTTGGCCTTGAAGCCGCCGTGGGTGAAGTGCCGGTGGTAGCCGACCGTGATCCCGATCGCGTTCAGCGGGTACAGGAACGCGAAGATGGCCATGTCGGTCCAGCCGATCCCCCAGCCCCACAGGAAGGGGACGGCGCCCAGCAGCCCGATGACGGGCCCGACCACGAACACCACGACCGCGACGCGCTCGGGGAACGGGACGGTGCCGGACAGGTCCGGCTGCGGGGTGCGGCTGCCGACGTCGGCGACGCCCGCTGTCATGTCACGACTCCTTCGATTCCGGGTTGCGACGACTGTGTCGCACCCGGCGCGGCGCGCGGAATGAAGTCGTGTCACATGCTGGGGCGCCGCTCTTAGCACTCAACTCAAGATCTGAGGATGTCGGCCACCTCCCGGATCCCGTCCCGGATCGCGCTCTCGGCGAGGTCGCCGAAGCCGAGGACGAGCCGCGGGGGATCGGCCGCGCCGGACGCCCGGTAGGTGCTCATCCCGTACAGGCCGACCGACCGCCGGCGCGCCTCGGCGACGACGCGCCGCTCGTCCGTCCCGCCGGGCAGGTGGGCGACGGCGTGGAAGCCGGCGGCCAGCCCGGTCAGCCGCACGGCGGGGGCGTGCTCGGCGAGGGCCGCCACGAGCGCCGCGCGGCGGCCGGCGTAGACGGGCCGCATCCGGCGCAGGTGCCGCCCGTAGCGGCCGGACTCGACGAGCGCGGCGAGCGCGAGCTGGTCGAGGACGGGCGAGCCGCGGTCGGCGAGCCGCTTCTCCTCCGCCACCGCGCGGGTCAGCGCGGGCGGGCACAGGATCCAGCCGAGCCGCACGGCCGGGGCCAGCGACTTGCTGACCGTCCCGAGGCCGATGACGCGGCCGGGCGCGAGGCCCTGCACCGACCCCACGGGCTCCCGGTCGTAGCGGAACTCGGCGTCGTAGTCGTCCTCGACGACGACCCCGTCCCGCTCGCACGCCCAGTCGGCGAGGGCGCGGCGCCGCTCGGGGGCCAGCACGACGCCGGTCGGCCACTGGTGCGCCGGGGTGACGACGACCGCGCGGGCGCCGCTCGCGTCGAGCGCGTCCACGTCGAGCCCGAGATCGTCCACGGGGACGGGCACCGCCTCGATCCCGGCGCGCTCCGCGGCGGCCATGGTGGCGCCGTCGCCGTAGCCGGGGTCCTCGAACGCCACGCGGCGCACGCCCCGGCGGGCCAGCACGTGCAGGACGATGCCGAGCCCCTGGGCGAAGCCGCCGCAGACGACGATGTCCTCGGCCTCGGCGACCGCCGCGCGCACCCTCCGCAGGTGGCCTGCGAGCACGTCGCGGAGGACCTCGCTGCCGCGCGGGTCGCCGTAGCCGAGCGCCTCGTTGCGCACCGTCCGGGCGACCTCCCGCTGCGCCCACGCCCAGTCGCCGCGCGGGAAGGACGCCAGGTCGGGCACGCCCGCGGCGAAGTCGACGCGGAGCCGGGACGCGTCCGGCCGCGCGGCGGGCGCCGGTTCGCCGTCGACGGCGCGGACGGGCGCCACGCGCGTGGCCGAACCCGCCCGCGCGCACAGGTACCCCTCGGCGTTGAGCTGGCCGTAGCACTCCTGGACGAGGCCGCGGGAGACGCCGAGCTGGCGGGCCAGCTCGCGGGACGACGGCAGCCGCTCCCCCGCCTTGAGGCGTCCGGTGCAGATCGCGTCGCGCAGCGCGGTCTCCAGCTGCGCGCGCAGCGTCCCGGTCGCGTCGCGGTCCAGGTCCAGCAGCAGCTCCGGCGGCGAACCGGCCCACTCGATTGCCATGAAATTGGACCATATAGCAGGCCGGATGGTCCCCTACCGTCGTCCCCATGAGCGAGACACGGGAGACACTGCCGCGGCCGGGCACCCCCGCCGCCGCGCGGCCGCCGCTGGTCGGGCGGCATCTGGCGCTGGTGTTCGCGGCCGCCTTCGGCACGCTGACGGGGTTCTTCCTGCTGTTCTCGGTCGTGCCGATGTACGCGGTCGACGGCGGCGCGGGCGGGGTCGGGGCGGGCGTCACCACGGGCGCGCTGATGCTGACGACCGTGCTCGCCGAGCTCTCGCTGCCCCGGCTGCTCGACCGGTTCGGGCACCGGCGGGTCCTCGCGGCGGGAATCGTGCTGCTCGGGGCGCCCTCGCTCGCGCTGCCGTTCTCCTCGACCATGGCGACGATCACGGCGGTGAGCCTGGTGCGCGGCCTCGGCTTCGCGGTGACCGTGGTGGTGTCGGGCGCGCTGGTCGCGGGGCTGCTCCCGGCGGAGCGGCGCGGCGAGGGGATCGGGCTGTTCGGGATCGTGGCCGGGGTGCCGTCGCTGCTCGCGCTGCCGCTCGGGGTGTGGCTCGCGGGCGAGGTCGGCTACACGCCGGTGTTCGTCGCGGGCTCGGTCGCCTCGCTCGCCGCGCTGGCGGCGCTGCCCGGCCTGCCGGGCAGGATCACCGGGCCGGACTCCGGCGGACCGGCCCCCGAGCGGCCCTTCGGCATCGTCGCGGGACTGCGGTCGGCGGCGCTGCTGCGCCCGGCCCTCGCGTTCGCCTCGACCGCGATGGCGGCGGGCGTCCTGGTCACGTTCCTGCCCGACGCCGTCCCCGCCGGGGTCGCGGCGGCGGCGCTGTTCGTCCAGCCCGCGGCCGCCACGCTCTCGCGCTGGTGGGCGGGCCGGATCGGGGACCGGCACGGCGCGGCCCGGCTCCTCCTGCCCGCCGTGGCCGTCTCCGCGGCCGGCATCGCGCTGCTGTCCCTGGCGCCGAACACGGTCGCCGTCCTCGCCGCCATGGTGGTGTTCGGGGCGGGCTTCGGCGTCACGCAGAACGCCAGCATGGCCATGATGTTCGAGCGGGCGCCCGCGTCCGGCTACGGCACGGTCAGCGCGCTGTGGAACATCGGCTACGACGGCGGCATGGGCGTCGGCGGCGCCGCGTTCGGCGTCACGGCCGCCGCGACCGGCTACCCGGTCGCCTTCGCGCTCACCGCCGCCGTGATGTTCCTGGCCCTGCCCCTCGCGGTCTCCCGCCGCTCCGGCTCCCGCCGCTCCTAGCCGAGCCGGGCGGCGATCCGGTCGACGTCGCCGCGCTCCGCCGCGGGCAGCGGCGCGCCCACGGCCGCCCTGGCCCGCGAGGCGGCGGCCAGCGCCCGCGCGGCCTCCGCGCGGCGTCCGGCGAGGGAGAGCGCCCCGGCCATGCCCTCCTGCGCGAGCGCGACCGCGCGGGGGTGGCCGGTGGCGCGGGCCGCCGCCAGGCCCTCGGTGTGCAGGTCGAGCGCCCCGGCGGCGTCGCCGCGCAGCTCGGCGATGAACCCCAGCTCGGCCAGGAGGAAGGCCAGGCCGGGCGCCCCCTCGATGGCGCGGCACCAGTCGAGCCAGCGCCGCAGGACCGCCTCGGCCTCGGCCAAGCGCCCGCGCCTGCGCGCCGCGAGGGCGAGGCCGACCTCGGCGAAGTGCTCCATCCGGCGGTGCGCCTCGCGGACGGCCAGCCGCCTGCCGCGCTCGTGCAGCTCGTCGGCGCGGTCGAGGTCGCCTTCGAGCAGCGCGACGCGGCCGAGGCGGGCGAGGCGGCCGGCCGCCTCCGCCCCGAGCCCGAGCTCCTCGGCGTCGCGCAGGCCGCTCTCGTGCAGGTCCCGCGCGCGGGCGTAGTCGCCGGTCACCTCCGCGAGCAGGCCGAGCGTCTCGGTGGCCTGGAGGCGGCCCCACCGGTCGCCCGCCGCGCCGAACAGCCGCAGGGCCCGCTCGCCGTCGCGGCGGGCCCGGGCGAGGTCACCGGCCGACAGCGCCTGCCCGGCCCGCACGGCGAGCGCCGCCGCCTCGCCCCACTCGTCTCCCCGGGCGCGGAACCCGTCGAGCGCGCGGGCCGCGAGCTCGTCGATCGCCTCCAGGTCCCCGAACCCGCCGCGGACGAACCCGAGGAACCAGCACGCCCACGGGTCGCCGTCGGCGGCGAGGGCCTCGCGCACCCGCTCGTCGCGGTCGGCGCCGTCGCCGTCCAGCAGGGCGAACCCGGTGTGCCAGGTCCGCGCCCGCGCGGCGGACGCCGGGTCCGCCGGGCCCGGCACGGCGAGCGCCCGCTCGAACGCCCGGCGCGCCTCGCCGGCGCGGCCCCACAGGAACCAGGCCCAGCCCATCGCGTCGACCAACCGCAGCGCGCGTCCGGCGTCGCCCGCCCGGACGGCGCCGTCGAGGGCGGCCCGCAGGTTGCCGGTCTCCGCGCGCAGCCGCCGCAGGGCGTCGCGCTGCCCCGGACCGCGCAGGTCGGCGCTCTCGGCGAGGCGGATGTAGTAGTCGGCGTGGCGGCGGCGCGCCCGCTCCTCCTCGCCCGCCTCCCGGAGCCGCTCGGCGCCGTACGCGGCGACCGTTTCGAGCAGCCGGTACCGCGGCCCCTCGCCCGCCACGACGAGCGACCGGTCGACGAGGCCCGCGAGCGTCTCGACGTCGGCGCCGCAGACCGCCTCGGCCGCGTCGAGGGTGCAGCCGCCCGCGTGGACCGCCAGCCGCCGCAGCACCGCCCGCTCGCGCTCCTCCAGGGGCTCCCAGCTCCAGTCGATCAGGGCGCGGAGCGTGCGCTGCCGGGGCGGGGCGTCCCGGGCGCCGGACGACAGCAGCCGGAAGCGGTCGTCCAGCCGTTCGGCCAGGCCGGCGACGCCGAGCGCCCGCACCCGCGTCGCCGCCAGCTCCAGGGCCAGCGGGACGCCGTCGAGGCGGTCGCAGATCGCGGCGATCGACTCGGCGTCCCCCGGGCCGGACGCCAGGCCCGCCCGCGCGGCGAACAGCGCGGCGGCGGCCCCGGCGTCCAGCGGCGGGACGGTCCAGAGCCGCTCCCCCGAGATCGCCAGCGGCTCCCGGCTGGTGGCGAGGACCCGCAGGTCCGCGACGTCGCGCAGCAGCGCCGCCGCCAGCCGCGCCACCGGCTCGGCCACGTGCTCGCAGTTGTCGAGGACCAGCAGCGCCCGCCTGCCGCCGAGCGCCTCGCCCAGCCGCGCGGCCGGTCCGCCGCCGGAGCCCGCGTCGTCGCGCAGCCCGAGCACCCCGGCGGTGAACGACGCCGCGTCGTCGGCGGACGCGCCCGCCTCCAGCCCCTCGTCGAGCCGCACGAGCCACACCTCGCCGGCGCCGCGCAGGGCGCGCGCGACGGCCACCGCGAGCCGGGTCTTGCCCACCCCGCCCATCCCGTGCAGCGTCACGAGGCGCGACTCCTCCAGCAGCGCGGCCAGTTCCCGGACGGCCGCGTCCCGGCCGACGAGGGGCGTCACGTCCGCGGGCAGGTTGCCTCGCGGCCCGCCGACCGCCGGGTCGCGGCGCAGCATGGAGGCGTGCAGGTCCGCCAGCGCGGGCGAGGGGTCCAGGCCCAGCTCGTCGCGCAGGCGGACGCGCAGGTCGTCGAAGGCGGCGAGGGCCTCGGCGGGCCGGCCCGCCCGGTACAGGGCCCGCATGTGCGCCGCGCGCAGCCGCTCCCGGAACGGGTGCTCGTCCACCGCTCCGCGCAGCTCGGCCGCCAGCGCCGCGTCCTCGCCCAGTTCGAGGCGGGCCTCGGCGCGCCCCTCCATCGCCGCGAGGCGCAGTTCGTCCAGACGGGCGATCTCGGGGACGGCGAACGGCGCGTCGGCGAAGTCGGCGAACGCGGGGCCGCGCCAGAGCGCCAGCGCCTCGGCGAACCGCGCGGCGCGGGCGGCGGGGTCCGGTTCGTCCGCCGCCCGGCCGGCGAGGACGGCGAAGTCGAGCGCGTCGGTCCGCACGGCGAGCCGGTAGCCGGGCGGGCTGGTCTCGACCAGAGCGCGGGCGCCCGGTTCGGCGTCCTCGAGCGTCCGGCGCAGCTGGGAGACGCGGGCCCGCAGCGTCGCGGGCGGATCGGCGGGCAGCGCGTCGCCCCACAGGTCGTCGATGAGCCGGTCGGCGGAGACGGCGCGCCCGGCGTGCGCGAGGAGGTCGGCCAGCAGCGCCCGCACCTTCCGGTCCGGGACCGGGACCGGGCGGCCGTCCTCCGTCCGCACCTCCAGCGGACCGAGGACCCCGAAGCGCATGCCCCCACCGTAATGCGGCCCGAACCTTTCCCGAACCCGCGCGCCGCAGGCTGGAGCCCTACGAAACGAAGGGGATGCACATGACGACGACTTCTGTGACCGTGCTCGGGCTGGGGCTGATGGGCAGCGCGCTCGCCGAGGCGCTGCTGGCGGACGGGCGGAGCGTGACCGTGTGGAACCGCTCGCGCGCCAAGGCCGAGCCGCTCGTGGCCAGGGGCGCGGTGGAGGCGGAGAGCGCCGCGGCGGCCGTGTCGGCGAGCCCGCTGGTGATCGTGTGCCTGTCGGTGTACGCCAACGCCGGGGAGATCCTCGGCGACGCGGCGGCCGGGCGCACGATCGTCCAGCTCACCAACGGGACGCCCCGGCAGGCGCGCGCCCTGGCCGAGCGCGCCGCCGGACTCGGCGCCCGGTACGTGGACGGCGGCATCATGGCCGTCCCGCCCATGATCGGGCGGCCGGAGGCGCTGATCCTCTACAGCGGCGACCAGGAGGCGTTCGAGGAGCACCGCGAGACCCTCGCGGTGCTCGGCCGGCCCCAGTTCCTCGGCGCCGACCCGGGGCTCGCGCCGCTGTTCGACCTGGCCCTGTTGGACGCCATGTACGGCATGATCGCCGGTTTCCAGCACGCCTTCGCGCTCGTCCGGTCGGAGAAGGTCGCGGCCACGGACTTCGAGCCGATGGCCACCGCGTGGCTGACCGCGATGCTCGGCATGCTGCCCGACCAGGCCCGCGCCGTGGAGGCGGGCGACTTCGCCACCACCGTCTCCAGCGTCGCGACCAGCCAGGTGGCCTTCCCCGGCCTGATCGAGACGAGCCGCGACCAGGGCGTGGACCCCGGGTACCTGCTCTCCGTGCGGGACCTGCTCGACCGAGCGGTCGAGGAGGGGTACGGCGAGGACGGCCTCGCCCGCCTGATCACCCTTCTGGAGAACCCGGGGCGGTAGCCGGGTCCGTTGCGAATTGGTGGAGTCTTCATTAACGGTTCGCTGGTCGGCCAGGGGGCGCGCCTACTCTCCCGCCATGCGCCGAACAGCAGCAGCACTCGCGACGGTCCTGACCGCCGGCCTCGCCGCCGGCGTCCAGGCGGCCGCCGCGGCGGAGCCGCCCACCTGCGGCACTCCCGCCGACCACCAGATCGCCGAGATCCAGGGCAGCGGCGGCACGACCCCCCACGCCGGGCAGACCGTCCGGGTCGAGGGGGTCGTGACCGCCGACTTCCAGCGCGCCGACCAGCTCAAGGGCTTCTTCGTCCAGGACCCGACGCCCGACGCGGACCCGCGGACCTCCGACGGGCTGTTCGTCTACTCGACCACCGACGTCGCGGTCGGCGACCGGGTCCTGGTCACCGGCAAGGCCGTCGAGTACAGCGGGCTCACCGAACTGTCGCCGGTGTCGGCCGTGGACGTGTGCGGCACGGGGAAGGTCGCGCCGACGTCCGTCCGGCTGCCCCTCAAGGGCGGCGCGGGGATGGAGCAGTACGAGGGCATGCTGCTGCGGTTCGGCCAGCGGCTCACCGCCACCGAGACCTACCAGCTCGGACGGTACGGGCAGGTCACCGTCTCCGCGGGCGGCCGCCTCTTCCAGCCGACCGACGGGCACGGCGGCACCCAGGCGGGCAACGACGCGCGGCGGCTCCTCGTCGACGACGGGTCGAACGTGCAGAACCCCGCGACGATCCCCTACACCGACCCCCGCGTCCTGCGGATCGGGGACGTCACGACCGGGCTGACCGGTGTGCTCACCTACCAGTTCGGCGCCTACGCGTTGCAGCCGACCAGGCCCGCGCGGTTCGACGACCGGAACCCGGCGCCGAAGCGGCCGCGGAACGTGGGCGGCGACGTGCGCGTCGCGAGCTTCAACACCCTGAACTGGTTCACGACGCTGGACAGGCGCGGCGCGGACACGACGGAGGAGCAGGAGCGGCAGCTCGCCAAGCTGACCGCCGCGCTGCGGGGCCTGGACGCCGACGTCGTCGGGCTGATGGAGGTCGAGAACAACGGCGACACCGCCGTCGGGGCGATCGTCGACCGGCTGAACCGGGCGGCGGGCGCGGGAACGTACGCGTGGGTGCGGCACCCCTACCCGGGCACGGACGAGATCCACGTCGCGCTGATCTACCGGCCGTCGAAGGTGACGCCGGTCGGCGACGCGCGCTCGTCGCAGGACCCGCTGTTCGACCGCCCGCCGCTGGTGCAGACGTTCCGCCCCCGCACGGGCGGGACGGCGTTCACCATGATCGTCAACCACTTCAAGTCGAAGAGCTGCGGCGGCGCCGCCGGACCCGACCAGGACCAGGGCGACGGCCAGGGCTGCTACAACGCCCGCCGCGTGTCCCAGGCCAAGGCGGTCGCCGCGCTCGCGGACGGCGTGACGAACCCGCTCGTGGTCGGCGACCTCAACGCCTACACCGCCGAGGACCCGGTGAAGGCCCTCACCGGCGCCGGGCTCGTCGGGCAGACGCAGCGGTTCGTCCGCCCGAGCCAGCGGTACAGCTACGTCTTCGACGGGCAGTCGGGCGAGCTGGACCACGCGCTCGCGGGCCGGGCGCTGTCGCGGCGCGTGACCGGCGCGACGATCTGGCACGTCAACAGCGACGAGCCGGTGTTCCTCGACTACAACACCGAGTTCAACCCGCCCGCGTTCTACCGGCCGGACGCGTTCCGCTCGTCCGACCACGACCCCGTCCTGCTCGGCCTCGACCTGCGCTGAGCCGCCCCCTCGGGCCGGCCGCCGGAAAAGGGGCGGCCGGCCCTCTCGCGCGCCGAGGTCACCGAGCGTATGATCCAGGTCACATTCCTAGAGATCGGTGCGCTCATGACCGAAGCCGTGTCCGGCGCCGTCCCCGCCTCGGCGTCCGCTCCCCGCCTCGCGTTCGGAATCGGCCCCGACGGCACCTACACCCGGTTCGGGCAGGTCGCCGCCTTCGTCCTCGGACTCCTCACCACGTTCGCGTTCCTGCCCCTGGTCGTGGTCGGCGCCCTGCTGTACACCCGGGCCGAGACCCGGTTCGGGGAGGACCCCGCGCGGGCCCGCACGCTGGTCAACTGGTCGTGGCTCAGCATCACGGCCCCCGTCGTGGTCGCGGTCGTCGCGGTCGTCGCCGTCGCCGCGCTGAAGGGCTAGCGGGAAGAGGACCGGCCCGGGACGGGTTGGCACAGGGTATGACCGTGCGCCTCTCCGTCCTCGATCTCGCCCCTGTCGTGACCGGCTCCACGTCCGGGCAGGCCCTGCGCAACACGCTCGACCTGGCCCGGCACGCCGAGCGGCTCGGCTTCCACCGGTACTGGCTGGCCGAGCACCACGCGATGCCCGGCATCGCCAGCTCGGCGACCGCCGTGCTGATCGGGCAGGTCGCGGCGGCGACCTCCCGGATGCGGGTGGGGTCGGGCGGGGTCATGCTGCCCAACCACGCGCCGATGGTCGTCGCCGAGCAGTTCGGGACGCTGGAGGCGCTGTACCCGGGGCGCATCGACCTCGGCCTCGGCCGGGCGCCCGGCACCGACCAGGCGACCGCGCGGGCGCTGCGCCGGTCCGCCGAGGCGCTGTCGGTCGACGACTTCCCCGAGCAGGTCGTCGAGCTGCGGAACTACTTCGCCGCGGACAGCAAGGTGACCCCCGCCGCAGGGAACGAGCCGCCGGTGTGGCTGCTCGGATCCAGCGGGTACAGCGCGCGGCTCGCCGGCCTGCTCGGCCTGCCGTTCGCGTTCGCGCACCACTTCAGCGCCGAGAACACCGTGCCCGCCCTGACCCTGTACCGGCAGTCGTTCCGTCCCGGCGCGCTGGACGCGCCGTACTCGATGATCGGGGTGTCGGTGACGGCGTCCGACACCGACGAGCGGGCGCGCGAGCTGGCCGCGCCGCAGGCGCTGTCGTTCCTGAGGCTGCGGCAGGGCCGTCCCGGGCTGCTGCCGACGCCGGAGGAGGCCGCGTCCTACCCGTACACGCCGCTGGAACGGCAGATGATCGACGCACGGCTGGCCGACCAGGTCGTGGGCGGCCCGGACGCCGTCCGCAAGCAGCTGGACGACCTCGTCGGCCGGACCGGCGTCGACGAGGTCATGGTGACCACGCAGGTCTTCGACCACGCCGACCGGCTGCGCTCCTACGACATCCTCGCCGAGCTGTACCCGGAGAACCTCGGCGCGGCGTGACGCGGACCCCGGTAGTCGCCGGCGCGCGGTCCGCGTCTCAGACGCCCTCGGCGGCGTGGACGACGCGGCCGTCGAAGACGGTCATCGCGACCGGGGTGTCCGGGAGGTCGTGCGGGTCGAGGGCGGTCAGGGTGCCGTCCAGGACGGTGACGTCGGCGGCCTTGCCGGGTTCGAGGCTGCCCTTCCAGTCCTCGGCGAAGTCCTGCCACGCGGCGTTGGAGGTGTAGGCGCGCACGGCGTCCGGCAGACCGACGCGCTCCGCGGGCCCGAACGTGCGGCCGCTGGCCTTGGACTCGCGCAGCATCATCGCCGCGACCCCCTGCCGCCAGTTCGGGTAGGTGACGGGGGCGTCGGAGCTCGCGGTGACGGGGATGCCCGCCTCGACCGCCGACCGGACCGGGTACTGGTAGGCGGCCCGTTCGGGGCCGAGCAGCTCCTCCACCTGGTCGGCGATCGTCCACTGGATGGCCGGGTTCATGTTCGCGCCGAAGCCGTGGGCGGCGAGCTTGCGCAGGCTCTGCGCGCCGGGCAGGTCGGCGTGGATGACGTAGTGCCGCGGGTCGTCGCGGGGGTGCTCGACCTGCGCGGCCTCGAAGGCGTCCACCACGGCGTCGAGCGCCCGGTCGCCGGTGACGTGCACGCCGAGCTGGTGTCCCGCGACGTGCGCGAGCCGGACCATCTCGGTCAGCTCCCGGGTCTTCAGCGCGTCGGCGGCGCCGTGCACGCACAGGCACCCGAAGCCGCCGCCGCCCGCGTACTCCTGGTGCATCCAGGCCGTCCTGTTGGGCGGGGTGCCGTCGGCGAAGACCTTGACGCCGAGGACGCGCAGGATGCGCGGGTCCACGTCCCGGGGGACCCGCGCGCTCGCCAGGCCCTCGGCGATCTCGGCGGCCGAGCCGCCCATGCCGGTGAGCAGCAGCAGGACGCCGACCCGGGCGGCCAGGTCGCCGGCGCGGGCCAGCTCGCCGTAGACGTCCAGGGTGAGCTGGGCGGACGCGCCCGCGAACAGGCTCGCGCCGCCGGGTCCGAGGCCCGGCTCGGTGAAGCTGGTGATGCCCTCGCGGTGCAGGACGGCGACGGCCGCCCGGATGGCGCGCTCGACGTCGTCCCGGGTGAAGGGAGGCAGGTACCGCTGGACCAGGTCCTGCGCGCCCTCGGCGAGCAGGCCGGTCGGGTTGCCCGCGCCGTCGGTGTGGACGACCCCGCCCTCGGGGACGGGGGTGGACGCGTCGACGCCCGCCAGCTCCAGCGCCCGCGAGTTGACCCAGGCGAGGTGGCCGCTGAAGTCCTGGAGGAAGACGGGGTGGGCCGGGGCGACCGCGTCGAGGTCGGCCCGGTCGGGCGTCCGGGCGCCGTCGGCGCACTCGGCGAGGTAGCCGGTGTCCCAGCCGTTGCCGCGGATCCACTCGCCCTGGGGGATCCGGGACGCCGCGTCCTTGACCGCCGCCTGGACGTCGGCGATCGACCGGACGGCGGGGAACCCCGCGTCCAGGGCCAGGGGCGGGCGGGTGGAGCCGAACGCGCAGGCGTGCAGGTGCGAGTCGTTGACGCCGGGGAGCGCGGTCCGCCCCCGCAGGTCGACGACCTGCGTGCGCGGGCCCGCCAGCGCCCGGATCTCCTCGGTCCCGCCGACCGCGCTGATCGTCCCGCCGGTGATCGCCAAGGCCCGCGCCACGCGGAACCGCGCGTCGGCGGTGAGGACCTCGCCGTCCAGCAGCACCAGGTCCGGCGTCGCCGTCATCTCCGCCCCTTCCTTTGGCCCCAAACGTTCCCGGTGAACGTACGGGGCCGAACGATGGACGGTCAAGACCGGGCGGCCAGCGGGATGAAGCGCTCCCCGGGCGTCCGGGCATGCCGGAACCGCCGGCCTCCGGGCGGAGACCGGCGGTCGGCGCCGGCGCCGGTCAGCCCTCGAAGGCCGCCTCCAGGACGTCCAGCCCCTCGACCAGCAGTTCCTCCGGGATGACGAGCGGCGGCAGGAAGCGCAGCACGTTCCCGTACGTCCCGGTCGTCAGCACGAGCAGGCCGTTCTCATGGCAGGCGCGCGCGATCCGCGCGGTCAGCTCGGGGTCGGGCTCCTTCGTCCCCTCCCGCACCAGCTCGATGGCGATCATCGCGCCGCGCCCGCGCACGTCCCCGATCGCCGGATGCCGCCCGGCGAGGGCGCGCAGCCGGGGCAGCATGACCTCCCCGATCCGGCGGGCCCGCTCGGTGAGCTTGCCGTCCTCGATCTCCTCCAGCACGGCGAGCGCCGCCTCGCAGGCGAGCGGGTTGCCGCCGTAGGTGCCGCCGAGCCCGCCGCCGTGCACCTTGTCCATGATGTCGGCGCGCCCGGTGACGGCCGCCAGGGGCAGCCCGCCCGCGATGCCCTTCGCCGTCGCGACCAGGTCGGGGACGATCCCCTCGTGCTCGCAGGCGAACAGGTCGCCGGTTCGCGCGAAGCCCGTCTGCACCTCGTCGGCGACGAACAGGATCCCGTTGGCGCGGCAGAACTCGGCGAGCGCCGGGAGGAACCCGGGCGCGGGCTCGATGAACCCGCCCTCGCCCTGGATCGGCTCGATCAGCAGCGCCGCGACGTTCGTCGCGCCGATCTGCTTGGTGATCTGGTCGATCGCCTGCGCCGCCGCCTCCGGCCCGCAGTTGTCGGGGCCGGTCGGCCACCGGTACGGGTAGGCGAGCGGCATCCGGTACACCTCGGGCGCGTACGGGCCGAACCCCTGCTTGTAGGGCATGTTCTTCGCGGTCAGCGTCATCGTCAGCAGCGTCCGGCCGTGGTAGCCGTGGTCGAACGCCACGACCGCCTGCCGCCCCGTCGCGTACCGGGCGATCTTGACGGCGTTCTCCACCGCCTCGGCGCCGCTGTTGACCAGCAGGGAGCGCTTCTCGTGGTCGCCGGGCGTGATCCGGTTGAGGTTCTCGCACACCGCGACGTAGGACTCGTACGGCGCGACCATGAAGCAGGTGTGGGTGAACCGGTCGGCCTGCGCCTTCACCCGCGCCGCGACCCGAGGGTTGGCGTTGCCGACGTTCGTGACCGCGATCCCGGAGCCGAAGTCGATCAGCGAGTTGCCGTCGGCGTCGACGATCACGCCGCCGTCGGCGTCCGTCACGTACACCGGCAGGACGCTGCCGACGCCGGGCGGCACCGCCGCGAGGCGCCGCTCGTGCAGCGCGCGGGAGCGCGGCCCGGGGATCTCGGTCACGACGCGGCGCTCCTGCGGCAGGCGTGGGCCGCTCGCGCCGGGGAAGGGGTCCTGGCTGGTCATGGCCTGAACATAAGCCGGGCGCCGCCTACGATGAACCGTACGGGACGGCGAAATCCGTCCGGCGAGGTAGACACTTTGCACAGGGATTGACATGCCGCCCACGCTGGCCGCCGTGGCCGCCCTTCCCCAGCTCGGGCTGCGGTCGCTGACCGGACCGCTCCCCGCGACCCCGGTCGTGTGGGTCGCCGTCAGCGAACTGGAGGACCCGACCCCGTTCCTGGAGGGCGGCGAGCTGGTGCTGACCACCGGCATGCGGCTCACCGCCGCGAACGCCGAGGGCTACGTCTCCCGGCTGGTCGCGCGGGGCGTCGCCGGGCTCGGCTTCGCCGTCGGCGTCATCCACGAGACCGTCCCCGCCGGGCTGCTCGCCGCGGCCCGCGACCAGGGCCTCGTGCTGCTGGAGGTACCGCGCCCGACCCCGTTCATCGCGATCGGCAAGGCGGTCTCCCGGGTCCTCGCCGCCGAGTGGTACGAGGACGTGACCCGCGCGTTCCAGGCCCAGCGCGAGCTGACCCGCGCCGCGCTCACCGGCCCCGGCGCGCTGGTCGCCCGGCTGGCCCGGCTGCTCGGCGGGTGGGCGCTGCTGCTGGACGCGTCCGGCGACGTGCGGCACGCCGAGCCCGCCCGCGCCCGCGACCGCGCCGGCGACCTCGCGCCCGAGCTGGCCCGGCTGCGGCGCCGCCCCGACGGGGGCGGCCCGGCCGCGAGCATCGCGCTGGCCGTCCCCGACGACCACATCGTCGTGCAGCGCATCGGGCTGGGCGAGCGGCCGCGGGGGTTCCTCGCGGTGGGCGCCGACGCGCCGCTCCCGCCCACCGCGCACACGATCGTGGGCGCCGCCGTGGCCCTGCTGACGCTCCAGTCGGAGACGCCGCGCACCGGGCGCGACCTGCGGGCATCGCTGGCGGCGCTGCTGCTCGGCCGCCCCGGCGAGGGCCCGGCGATCCCGCGCGGGCCCGTCCGCGTGCAGGCCTGCGCGGGCGGCGCCGCCGTCCTGGACGCGCTGGAGTCCGACGCGGCCGGGGCGCGGTGCCCGGCGCTGCCGCTCGGCGGGCACATCGCCGTGATCGTGCCGGACGGGGAGCTCGGGACGGTCGAGCGGATCCTGGCGGGCAGCGGTCCGATCGGCGTCAGCGACCCCGCCTCCGGGGACCTGCGCCCCGCGCTGCGGCAGGCCGAGGAGGCCCTCGCGGCGGCCGGGCGCTCGGACCGGGACGTCCTGCACTACTCCCGGCTCCCCGGGCAGGGCGTGCTCGGCCTGATGGACCCCGGCCCCGCGCACGCCTTCGCCGACGCGCTCCTCGCCCCCCTCCGCGCGGAAGGCCTGGTCGGGACCGTGCGGGCCTACGTCGCGGCCAACGGGCACGGGGAGGCGGCGGCGCGGGCGCTCGGCGTCCACCGGCACACGCTGCGGTCGCGGATGCGCAAGGCGGCCGAACTCCTCGGGCGCGACCCCGACGATCCGGCCGTCCGCGCCGAACTGTGGATCGCGCTCGCCATCACGTCCAACGGCGAGGAGCGGATTGGACATCGCGGCGACTCCCAATCGGGCGCGCCGCGGATACCGTGAAACGCATGAACGTGACCCCATTCTGGCTGGCCGGCCGGCCTGTGACCGGTGACGGTGAGCTGACCGTTACGCATCCCTACGACGGCCGCGTGGTCGGGACGGCGGCGGTGCCGACGCCCGCGCAGGTGGAGGAGGCCGTCGCCGCCGCCGACGCCGTCCGCCGGGAGGCGGCGGCGCTGCCGCTGCACGTGCGGGCCGAGGCCCTCGCGCACGTGTCCGCGCGGCTCGCCGAGCGCGCCGAGGAGGTCGCCCGGCTGATCACGGGCGAGAACGGCAAGCCGCTGCTGTGGGCGCGCGGCGAGGTGACGCGCGCCGTCTCCACGTTCCGGTTCGCCGCCGAGGAGGCCCGCCGCATCGCCGCCACGACGCAGCGGCTCGACACCGACCCGGCCGCCGAGGGCCGGATGGCCTACATCACCCGCGTGCCGAAGGGCCCGGTGCTCGGCATCTCGCCGTTCAACTTCCCGCTGAACCTCGCCGCCCACAAGATCGCCCCGGCGATCGCGGCGGGCGCGCCGATCGTCCTCAAGCCCGCCCCCGCCACGCCGCTGTCGGCGCTGCTGCTCGGCGAGCTGCTGGCCGAGACCGACCTGCCCGCCGGGATGTTCTCGGTCCTGCCGGTGCCGAACGACCGGGCCTCCGCCCTGGTCGACGACCCGCGGCTGCCGATCGTGTCGTTCACCGGCTCCGTGCCGGTCGGCTGGGCGATCAACGACCGGGCGCCGCGCAAGCACGTCACCCTCGAACTCGGCGGCAACGGCGCCGCGGTCGTCCTGCCCGACGCCGACCTCGACTGGGCCGCCCAGCGCATCGGCCTGTTCGCCAACTACCAGGCGGGGCAGAGCTGCATCGCCGTCCAGCGCGTCTACGTCGACCGGTCCGTCCTCGACGAGTTCCTGCCGAAGCTGGTCGACACGGTCTCCTCCCTCGTCACCGGCGACCCGTGGGACGACAAGACCCAGGTCGGCCCGCTCGTCGACCAGGCGGCCGCCGAGCGCGTCGAGGCGTGGGTGGACGAGGCCGTCGCGGCGGGCGCGCGCGTGCTCACCGGCGGCACCCGCGAGGGCGCGGCGTACGCGCCGACCGTCCTCGCCGACGTCCCGCCCGACTCCAAGATCGCCCGCGAGGAGGTCTTCGGCCCGGTCATGTTCGTCCAGCCGGTGGACGGCGCCGACGAGGCGTTCGCCCTCGTCAACGACTCCACGTTCGGCCTCCAGGCGGGCGTGTTCACCCGGAGCCTGGACGTGGCGTTCCGCGCCCACCGCGAGCTGGACGTGGGCGGCGTCGTGATCGGCGACGTCCCGTCCTACCGCGCCGACCAGATGCCCTACGGCGGCGTGAAGGACTCGGGCGTCGGCCGCGAGGGGTTGCGGTCGGCGATCGCCGACTACACCGAGGAGAAGGTCATGATCCTCACAGGCCTGCCCCTCGAGCCGCGGCCGCGGGGCCCCGCGCGGAGCCGGGCGCGCGGGGCCCCGCGTACAGCCCGGTGCGCAGGGCCCCGGCCGCCTCGGACGCCGCCTCCCGGAACCGCCCGCCGAGCGACCACATGTTCGCGAACCCGTGGATGAGGTCCTCCTGCCGCCGCAGGGCGACGGGCACGCCCGCCTCGCGCAGCCGCTCGGCGAACTCCTCCCCCTCGTCCCGCAGCGGGTCGAACCCGGCGGTGACGAGGTAGGTCGGCGGGAAGCCGGAGAGGTCCTCGGCGACCAGCGGCGAGGCGGCCGGCTCGGCGCGCCGCGCCTCCGGGCAGTAGTGGTCGCTGAACCACGTCATGTCCGCGTCGGTCAGGTAGAACCCCTCGGCGAACAGGTCCCGGGACCGCCGCAGGACGGTCATGTCCACCGCCGGGTAGTACAGCAGCGCGAAGTCCGGCGTCCGCCGCGCCGTCAGCCCCACCACCGCCGCGAGGTTGCCGCCCGCGCTGTCGCCCCCGACCGCGACGGCTCCCGGGTCGGCGCCGAGGTCGCCGGCGTGGGACGCCGCGTACTCGTAGGCGGCCAGGGCGTCGTCGGCCGCCGCCGGGTACGGGTGCTCGGGCGCGAGACGGTAGTCCACCGACAGCACCCGCACCTCCGCGTGCACGGCGAGATACCGGCACACCGTGTCGTGGGTGTCGAGGCTCCCGATGACCCAGCCGCCGCCGTGGTAGAAGACGAGCAGCGGCGACCCCTCCGCGAGACCCTTCGGCGTGTAGAGCCGCGCCGGCACGCCGCCCGCGTCCACGTCCCGCGTCCGGACGGGGCGCGCCGGCACCTTAGGCAGGTACGCCTGCCCTCGGGCGATCCCGCGCCGCGCGTCCTCGACCGTGCCCCCGGCAAGCCTCCGCTCGCCCTCCAGCCGCATCATCGCGAGCAGCAGCTGCGCGTCCAGCGCCAGCTCCTGCCCGTCCCGCCGGACCGGCGCCCCGGCGACGAGCCGCTTCACCGGCCCCGGCAGCGCGAACACGGCGCGGAGCACGGCCCCGGTCACCCCCGGCGGCACCTTCTCGGTCAACGACGCCACACCAGCCTCCAGCCCTCGGGTCCCGGACACCGTACTCTCCAGTAGCCGGGCGGCACAGCCCCGGGCGCGAGCGCGTGTGACCACCTGGTCGTACCGGCCCGGTCAGAGGTGGTAGGCGTACTCGCGGAACTCCCAGTCGGTGACGTGCCGCCGGAATCGCGCGACCTCGTCCCGCTTGTAGGTCAGGAACGCGGTCGCGAACTCCCGGCCGAGCACCTCGGTGAGCGCCTCGTCGGCGGCGAGCGCGTCGAGCGCCGCGGGCAGGTCGGCGGGCAGGACGGGCGCCTTCGCGGCGTCGTAGCCGTAGCCCTCCAGCGGCGGCGGCGCGGACGCCTTGTCGCGGATCCCCAGGTAGACGGCCGCGATCAGGCCGGCGACGCCCAGGTAGGGATTGGCGGAGGCGTCCCCGAGGCGCACCTCCAGCCGGGCCGCGGCGCCGCGCTCGGGCGGGATCCGGAGCATGGCGCTGCGGTTGTCCAGGCCCCAGTCGATCAGCCAGGGGGCGAGGCTGTCCGGGCCGAACCGCTTGTAGGAGTTGATCGTGGGGTTCAGCAGCGCGGCCAGGGCCGGGGCGTGCTCCAGCACCCCGGCGATCGCGTGGTGGGCGGTCTCGGACAGCCCGTCCGGCCCCCCGCCCTCGAAGACGTTGCGCCCGTCCGCCTCCAGGCAGGAGAGGTGGACGTGGAAGCCGGAGCCGCCGTCGTCGTTGAACGGCTTGGCCATGAAGGTGGCGAGCCGGCCGTCCAGCCGGGCGATCTCCTGGACGGCCGCCTTGAACCGGAACGCGCGGTCGGCGGCGTCGAGCGCGCCGGAGTGCGCGAGGTTGATCTCGAACTGGCCGCCGCCGAACTCGTGGTTGCCCATCGTGACGCCGAGGCCGAGGTCGCGCAGGTGCCGGAGCGTGCGCAGCAGGTGCCCGTCCGGGTCGCCCTTGCGGCCGGCGGTGTAGACGTTGCCGGGCGCGTCCCCGTACCGGCGCCAGCCGGTGGGCGAGGACGGGTCGGGCTCGCAGAGGTAGTACTCCAGCTCGGGTCCGGCGACGGCCTCCAGCCCGAGTTCCCGCAGCTTCCCGATCGCCCGCCGCAGCACCTCCCGGGGCCCCTCGGGGCACGGCTCGCGGCTTCCGGGCTCGCACGCGTCGCCGATGCAGGACGCGACGCCGTCTTCCCAGGGGACGGGGGCGAGCGTCGACAGGTCGGGCCGCACGCAGATGTCGGGGAGCCCGGCGTCCAGCCCGCCCGGCACCTCGACGGTGTCGCCGCCCGGGGTCGTGTGGAAGACCGCCCGGCAGAACGACAGGCCGTGCTCGACCGCCTGGGGCAGCCGCTCGACGAGCACGTCCCGGGCGCGCTCGACGCCGATCAGGTCGGTGTAGGACACCCGGACCACGTCGATCCCGTCGGCGGCCAGCCGCTTCACCACGTCCTCGACCGGTCGGCTCACGGGCGCTCCCCTCAGATCATTTGGGACCAAACCATATGGCGGGCGGCGGTCCCTGGCAAGGGTCGCGGCGAGAGGACCCAGACCACGGGCCGAGGTGGCGGAACCGGACGCCGCCGGCATATCGTATGGGCCCAAACGAATGGAGGTACGTGGTGGCGACCGTGCGAGGCTTCCTGCACCCCAAGACCGCGACGGGGCGCTCGTCGCTCGTCCCGAGCCCGCCGTGGCACTACTCGGGCGACCTGCTCACGGTCGAGTACCGCACCGACCCGGCCCGCGTGGCCGAGCTGCTGCCCGCGCCGCTGTCCCCCGCCCCGGACGACCCGGGCGCCGTCGCGCTCATCTGGGCCGACTGGCAGTCCTGCGCGGAGTCCGGCGAGGAGCTGCTGGACCCCGTCCGGGCGCAGTACAAGGAGTGCTTCGCCGTCGTCCGCTGCTCGTTCGAGGGACGCACCTACTCGCGCTGCGTCCACATCTGGGTCGACAAGGACTTCGCCATCGCGCGGGGCCTGCACCAGGGCTACCCGAAGAAGCTCGGCTCGATCCACCAGACCCGCCCGCACCCCTACGGCCGGGCCGCGCCCCGCATCGCCGCGGGCGAGCGGTTCGGCGCCACCCTCGCCGCCGCCGACCGCCGCCTGGCCGAAGCGGTGGTCACGCTGCACGGACCGTCCGAGACGAACGGCTTCGTCAACGGGCACCCGATGGCCCACCACCGCTTCCTGCCGTCCATCGAGCCGGGCGGCGCCCCGTCCCTGGACGAGCTGATCGAGTCGGGCGCCTCCTCCTTCGAGGCGGGCCGGGCGTGGAAGGGCGAGGCCGACCTGCGCCTGTTCGACTCCCCCACCGAGGAGCTGTCACGCCTGACGGTCGAGGAGCCCATCGCCGCCTACTACCGCCAGGTGGGCGTGGTGTGGGACGGCGGCCGCCGCCTGGCCTGACCGTCAGGACGCGCGTGTCCGGCGCCGCCAGTAGGCGAGCGTGACGGCGGCGAGCAGCGGCCCCCACGCCACCAGCGGCGCGTAGGCGACGACGCCGAGCACGCCCTGCCAGTCGTGGAAGTGGATGGGGAAGCCCTCGGGCAACGGGCGCCCCTGGATGGTCTCCTGGAACACCAGGCAGTTCACGACGGAGGCCGTCCACATCGGGGTCAGGATCGCGGCGCCCACGAGACCCGGGACCACGGCGGCCGTGACCGGCACGCGCCGTCCCCGGAGGCCCGGCACCCACCGCGGGAACACCTCTCCCCAGCCGGCGACCATCCCGACGGCGGTGAACGCCACCGCCTCCGACAGGATCGACAGCAGCACCACGTACGCCTCCAGCGGCACCCAGCCGGGAAGGTCGCCTTTCGCGGTCCCCGTGTCCAGGCTGTCGCCGCTGAGGATCGGCAGGTGAAGGGCGAAGGCGGCGATCCGCCACAGTCCCGACGGCAGGACGGTGAACGGCACGGCCAGGGCCGCGATCCGCGCCCAGCGCGGGACGCCCGCGACCGGCGCGTGCGCGGCTTCCCAGCCCGCGCGCAGCCGCGCGAACGGAACCGATGGCGTGCTCGCAAGGGTCATGGCCCCACCCTCGCGCCCGCCCCGGCCGCGTTGATCACCCGCGGGCGCCACGCCCCTCCCCCGCACGGGGGAATCCCGGAACGGGGTCACGGGGATCGTACGGAGTCGAACGACCGCCGACGGGAGTAGATTCGCCTTCGGTCCGCCGGAGGCGCGCGAGCGGGCCGGCGCCGGACCCTACGGGAGGACGCACGTGACCGGGCACCACACCCTGCAAGAGACCGAGCAGGCCATCCAGCGGCGGCTCGGGGACGTCCCGCTGCGGCACGACGCGATGATGGCGGTGTCCAACATCTACCGCGCCGCCGCCGCGATCCGGCAGCACTTCGAGAGCTCGGTCCTGCGCGGCGCCGACCTGACGTGGACGTCGTTCGTCGTCCTGTGGGTGGTGTGGATCTGGGACGAGATGGAGACGCGGCACGTCGCCGAGGAGGCCGGGATCTCCAAGGGCACGCTCACCGGGGTCGTGAAGACGCTGGAGGGGCGCGGCCTGATCGAGCGCGGCTCGCACGCGACGGACGGGCGGCTGGTCCTGCTGCGGCTGACCGGCAAGGGGCAGGAGCTGATGCGGGAGATGTTCCCCGCGTTCAACGCCGAGGAGGCGTTCGTGGTGGAGGGGCTGAGCGGTGAGGAGAACCGCGCCCTCGCCGGGACGCTCCGGTCGGTGGTCGAGCACCTGGAGGAGGAGGGCGAGGAGCGGCGGGCCGCGCTGCGCGAGCAGTCGCCGCCGCCGCCCCGGCGCTCGGGCCGCCGCTCGCGCGCCTGACTCCCTCCCGCTCACCCGCGCGGCGGTCGGACGCCCCGGAACTCCCAGTCTCCGCCGAACGCGGTGGAGACGACCTCCTCGGACTCGGTGGGCTGCGCGCCGCAGTCGTCCCGCACGGGGACGGGCCCGCCGACGATGTGGTTGCGGAGCCGTCCGAGCCCCTCGGCCTCGACCTCGACGACGTCGCCGGGCCGGACGGGACGCGAGTTCGCCGGCGTGCCGGACAGCAGCACGTCCCCCGGATACAGCGTGATGGTGCGGGCGATGTCGGCGACGAGGTAGTGCATGTCCCACTCCATCTCGTCGGTGCTGCCGTCCTGCACGAGCTCGCCGTTCACGTACGTGCGCAGGTACTTGCCGCGGAAGTCCCAGTCGGTGACCAGGCCCGGCCCCAGGGGGCACAGGGTGTCGGAGCCCTTCACGCGCAGCATCGAGCCCGCGTCGGTGTCGCGGAAGTCGTGCAGGCCGTAGTCGTTCGCGACCGTGTAGCCGGCGATGTGGGCGCCGGCCTCCTGGGGGGAGACGTTGCGGGCCGTCCGGCCGATGACGATCGCGATCTCGCCCTCGTAGTTCAGGTACCGGCACCGCTCCGGGCGGACGACGGCGCCGCCGTGCGCGTTCAGCGCCGAGACCGGCTTGTGGAAGTAGGTCGGCGCGGGCGGCAGTTCCGTCCGGAACTCCTCCACCCGGCCGCGGTGGTTGAGGTGCACCGCGACCACCTTGGACGGCTCGCACGGCGGCAGGTGGACGGCGTCGGCCGCGCGCACCCGGCGGCCGTCCGCGGCGAGGAGGTCGTCACCGTCCCGGACGACCTGGGTCGCGGCGCCCTCCAGCAGGATTCTCCGGTACTCGGTCATCAGGCCGTCCATCCGTTCGCGGGGCGGTCGAACCAGATGTGCACCTGGCCCGTTCCGACGGAGTTCTCGTAGTCGCTGTAGAGGCGCCCGGGGGCGGTGCAGGCGTGCTCGCCGAGGGCGCCGATCATCATGAGGTAGTGGCCGAAGCGGGCCTCGGGCCTGAAGGCCAGGAACTCCGGCATGGTGTCGAGGACGCGGGCGTGGTCGCCGTTCCCGAGCCAGGCGATGCGCTGCTCGTCGGCGGCCCGCGCCTGCGGCGTGAAGATGTGCTCGGGGCCGGACGCCTCGTGGTCGCGGATCACGCGCAGCGGCCAGAAGGTGTGCGACAGCGCGCCGGAGGCGATCAGCAGGACGCGCCGGCCGGTCGCGGCGACGGCGTCGCCGAGGGCGCGGCCGAGGCGCAGGAAGTCCTCGGTGTCGGCGGTCTGGCACACGCCGATCGAGATCCACCGCTTCCCCGGCACGCCCAGGTAGGGGTCGTCGCGGACGCCGAGGTGCGTCCACAGGTTGACGGTCGCGTAGTAGATCGGCAGGTGGGGGTCGTCGATCGGGGTGATGTACGTCCCGTGCCTGCCGGCGTAGCGCGCCACCGCGCGGGCCAGCTCGGGGTCGCCGGGGATGTCGTAGGGCATGCGGCACATGCCGCGCGGCAGTTCCTCGGACGTGTAGAGCCCGGCGCGGCGGTCCTGCGCCGTGGTGACGAACTCGACGGTGGTGGCCCAGTGCGAGTCGAGGACGACGACCGTGTCGTAGTCGTCCCGCTCGAAGACGTCCGCGCGGAGCCTGCGCAGGCCGGAGACGAGCGTGGTGTCCTCGCCGCCGTTCAGCTCGCGGCGCGTGGCCTCGGGCAGCACGATCGTGGGGACGTGCGCGAGGAGCCCCGCGCCGACTACCTCGCCCATGGCGCCGTCACCGTGTTCTTCAGGTCGCAGTAGAAGTCGAAGCTCCAGTCGCCGCCCTCGCGCCCGACCCCCGACTGCCGGGACCCGCCGAACGGGGCCCGCAGGTCGCGGACGAAGAAGCAGTTGACCCACACCGTCCCGGCCACGAGCCGCCCGGTGACGCGCCGCGCGCGCTCCGGGTCACCCGTGGCGAGGGTGGCGGCGAGGCCGAACCGGGTGCCGTTCGCCATGGCGACGGCCTGGTCCTCGGAGTCGAAGGTCTGGAGGGTGAGGACGGGCCCGAAGACCTCCTCGGTGAGGATCTCCGCTCCCTCGGGGGCGCCGGTGAACAGCGTGGGCCGGTAGTAGAGGCCGCCCAGGTCGTCGTTCGGGCCCCCGCCGAGGAGGGCGCGGGCCCCGGCGTCCTTGGCGCGCCGGACGAATCCGTCCACCCGTTCGAGGTGGCGGCGGTGGATCTGCGGGCCGACGTCGGTGGACTCGTCGCGGGGGTCGCCCTGCCGGAGCCTGGACGCCTTCTCGACGAACCGCGCGGTGAACTCGTCCGCGACGGACGACTCGACGAGCAGCCGGGTGCCCGCGAGGCACACCTGGCCCGCGTTGTCGTACTGCTCGACGGCGAGGTCGGCGGCCAGGTCGAGGTCGGCGTCGGCGAAGACGAGCAGCGGCGACTTGCCGCCCAGCTCCAGCGACAGCGGCGTCAGGTTCGCCGCGGCCGCGGCCGCGATCGTGCGGGCCGTGGGCACCGAGCCGGTGAAGCTGATCCGCCGCACGTCGGGGTGCGCGGTGAGCGGCCCGCCGACCTCCGCGCCGTAGCCCTGGACGACGTTGAGCACCCCGTCCGGCAGCCCCGCCTCGGCGGCGACGTCGGCCAGCAGGGACGCGGTGAGCGGCGTCCACTCGGCGGGCTTCAGCACGACGGTGTTCCCGGCGGCCAGGGCGGGCGCGATCTTCCAGGTGGCGAGCATCAGCGGCGCGTTCCACGGGGTGATGAGCGCGCAGACGCCCGCCGGGTTCCAGCTGACGTGGTTGGTGTGCCCGCGGGTGTCGAAGTCGTCGTGGCCGAGGCCGAGCAGCCGGTCGGCGAAGAACCGGAAGTTGTGCGCGACGCGGGGCATGACGCCGCGCCGGTGGGAGCGGACGAGCGCCCCGTTGTCGGCCGTCTCGACCCGGGCGAGCTCCTCGGCGCGCTTCTCCACGCCGTCGGCGACGGCGTGCAGCAGCCGCGCCCGCTCGTCCCTGCCCGTCCGGGCCCAGGCGGGGAACGCCCGGCGCGCGGCGGCGACCGCCGCGTCCACCTCGGCCGGACCGCCCCGCGCGATCTCGGCGATCGGCCGCTCGTCGATCGGGGAGACGTCGGTGAACACCGCGGCGGAGGCGGCGCGCTCACCACCGATCCAGTGCCCGGTCTCGACGGCGACGCCCGCGACTGTTGCCATCGCTGCGCACCTCCAGTTTGTTTGGCCCCAAATAATCTAGGAAGCGGGGATGGCGGCGGTCAAGCCGTCCCGGCTATTGTTCGGGACCAAACGACTTGAGGGAGGGTCCGTGCCCGACGTCCCCTACGAGGAATGGCGCGCCCGCGCCGCCGGGCTCGCCCCGCACACCGGCCACCACATCGACGGGAAGTCCACCGGCTCCGGCTCGGTCCCCGTCGTGGCGCCCCGCGACGGGGCGACGATCGCGCACGTCGCGTCGGGCGGGGCGGCGGAGGTGGACGCGGCCGTCGCCGCCGCGCGCCGCGCCTTCGACACCGGCCCCTGGCCCCGCCTCGCGCCCGCCGAGCGCAAGGCAGCCCTCCTGCGCTGGGCCGGCCTCGTCGAACGCGACCGCGCGACGCTCGCCCTGCTGGTCAGCCTGGAGATGGGCAAGCCGATCTCCGAGGCGTACGGGATCGAGCTGCGCGCCGTCGCCGGCTGCCTGCGCTGGTACGCCGAGATCGCCGACAAGCGGCTGGACGAGGCCCCCCGCACCGCCTCCTCGTCCCTGGCCCTGGTGAGCCGCGAACCCGCCGGCGTCGTCGCGGCCGTCGTCCCGTGGAACTTCCCGCTGACGATGGCCGCCTGGAAGGTCGCCCCGGCGCTGGCCGCGGGCTGCACGGTCGTGCTGAAGCCCGCCGAGGAGTCGCCGCTGTCGGCGCTGCACCTGGCCGCGCTCGCCGCCGAGGCGGGCCTGCCGCCCGGGGCGTTCAACGTCGTCAACGGCCCCGGCGAGACCGCGGGCCGCGCCCTCGGCGAGCACCCGTCCGTCGACGTCCTGGCGTTCACCGGCTCCACCGAGGTGGGGCGGCACTTCCTGCGCTACGCCGCCGCCTCCAACCTCAAGCGCGTCTGGCTCGAACTCGGCGGCAAGTCGCCCAACATCATCCTTCCGGACGCCCCGGACCTGGACGCCGCCGCCGACACGGCCGCCTGGGGGATCTTCTTCAACGCCGGCGGGATGTGCACGGCCCCGTCCCGGCTGCTCGTCCACCGCTCGGTCGCCTCCCGCGTCCTGGACCGGGTCGTCGCCCGCGCCGAGTCGCTCCGGGTGGGCGACCCGCTCGACCCCGCCACCGAGATGGGCCCGCTGGTCTCGCCCGCCCACCACGCCCGCGTCGTGTCGCACGTGGAGGCGGCCCGCGCGGACGGCGCCCGCGTGCGCGCCGGCGGGCGCGCCGACGGCCGGTTCATGGCCCCCACCGTGTTCGACCGGGTCGACCCGGGGATGCGGATCGCGCGCGAGGAGGTCTTCGGGCCCGTGCTGGCCGTCCTGGAGTTCGACGACGTCGACGAGGCGGTCGGCCTGGCCAACGACACCGACTACGGCCTCGCCGCCGCCGTCTGGACCTCCGACCTCTCGGCGGCGCACCGCGTCTCCCGCGCCCTGCGCGCCGGGACGGTCTGGGTGAACTGCTACGAGGAGGGCGACATGAGCGTCCCGTTCGGCGGCGTCAAGCTCTCGGGCCACGGCCGCGACAAGTCCCTGCACGCCATGGACAAGTACACCGACCTCAAGACGACGTGGATCGAGCTGTGAGGCCCCTCATCGCGCTTCCCGCCCGGTTCTCCGCGAGCGCCTCGGCCCTGCGGCACCGGGCCGAGGTCGCGTCCCGGGCCCTGGTCGAGGCGGTGCACCGGGCGGGCGGCGAACCGTTCCTCATGCACCCGGCCTCGCCGTTCGACCCGTCCCGGCTGGAGCGCTGCGACGGCGTGCTGCTGCCCGGCGGCGGCGACCTGCACCCCCGCCGCTACGGGGCCGCGCCCGCGCACGAGGCCCTCTACGACGTGGACGACGAGCAGGACGCCTTCGACCTCGCCCTGGCCGCCCACGCCCTGGACGCGGGCCTGCCGACCCTCGCCGTCTGCCGCGGCCTCCAGGTGGTGAACGCGGTGCTCGGCGGCACCCTCCACCAGCACATGGAGCCCGACCACCGGCACCGGGTCCACCCCGTGTCGGTCAGGCCCGGCACCCTGCTCGCCAAGACCCTCGACGCCGAGGAGACCGTCGTGTCCTGCTACCACCACCAGTCGGTCGCGGCCCTCGCCCCGGCCCTGGCCCCCACCGCCCGCGCCGCCGACGGCACCGTCGAGGCCGCCGAGCTCGCGGAAGCGCGGGCGTGGTTCCTGGGCGTCCAGTGGCATCCCGAGGACACCGCCGCCACCGACCGCGCCCAGCAGGCGCTCTTCACGGCCCTGGTCCAGGCGTCCGCCCGGCGGTGACCGCCGCGCGTCAGGGCTTGCGGACCAGGAGGCTGCCGGCGGGGACCGGACGCTCGTTCTCCGCCGGACGGCGCAGGAGCCGCGCCACCTCCACCAGCCCCGCCTGGGCGGCCAGTTCGGCCATGACGTCGACGGGCCGGCGGTAGGCGAGGGCGACCTTGTGGTCGAACGCCTCCGCCTCGTCCTCGTCGGTCGACTGGAACCCGACCAGGAGCAGGCCGCCGGGGGCCAGCACCCGGTGGAACTCCGCGAAGGCGCGCGGGATCTCCTCCGGCCCCAGGTGGATGGTCGAGTACCACGACAGGACGCCCGCCAGGCCGCCGTCCGGGAGGTCGAGCGCCGTGATGTCGCCCTCGTCGAAACGCAGGTGCGGGTGGTCGGCGCGGGCGCGGGCGATCATGGCGGGCGACAGGTCGAGCCCGAACGCGTCCAGGCCGAGGCCGTGCAGCAGCGCCGTCCCGCGGCCGGGGCCGCAGCCGAGGTCGGCGACCGGCCCGGCCGGGACCATCGCCGCGAACGCGGTGATCATCGCCCGGTCCAGATGGAGCTCGTCGAGCGCGTCGCGGAAGAGGTCGGCGTACAGGTCGGCGATGGCGTCGTAGGCGCTGGAGACGGTCTCGGTCATGATCCAGGACGGTAGCGCGCCTGGCGGGCGGCCGGGCCGGTGGGCGCGAGACCCGACAGCCCCCGCTCCACCGCCGCGGCGGCCCGGCGGCAGAACGCCTCCGGCTCGTCGGCGGCGTCCGGGCGCTCGTCGACGAGCACGTCCGCCAGCCCGCCGCGCAGCAGGTCCGCCGACCGGACGCCCTGCGCCTCGGCCATCTCGCCGGCCCGCGCCGGGGTCCGGTGGACGATCAGCGAGGCGCCCTCGGGCGGCAGCGGCGACAGCCAGGCGTGCCGAGCCACCAGGACGCGGTCGGCGGGCAGAAGCGCCAGCGCGGCGCCGCCCGTGCCCTCGCCCAGCAGCAGGCAGAGCGTCGGCGCCGGCAGGGTGATCAGATCGGCCAGGCAGCGGGCGATCTCACCCGCGAGCCCGCCCTCCTCCGCCTCGGCCGACAGGACGGCGCCGGGCGTGTCGACCACCGTGACCAGCGGAAGGCCCAGCTCCGCGGCCAGCCGCATCCCGCGCCGCGCGACGCGCAGCCCGGCCGGGCCGAGCGGGTGGCCGCCGCGCTGGCCGCGCCGGTCCTGCCCCACCAGGACGCACGGCGCCGCCCCGAAACGGGCCAGGGCGAGCAGCAGGCCGGGCTCCGCCTCCCCCTGGCCGGTGCCCGACAGGGGCGTCACGTCCGCGGCCCCGAAGCGCAGCAGCTCGCGGACGCCCGGACGGTCCGGGCGGCGCGACCGCTCGATCGAGTCCCACGCCGTCCCCTCCGGCGGAACGCCCGCGGGCGGAGGCGAGGGCGCGGGCGCCGAGGGCGGCCGCCCGCACAGGACGTCCAGCGCGGCGGACGCCACCCCCGCGAGGTCGTCGATGGCCACCACGGCGTCCAGCAGGCCCTTGGCCGCCAGGTTCTCGGCGACCTGCACCCCCGGCGGGAACGGCTCCCCGTGCAGGCCCTCGTAGACGCGGGGGCCGAGGAACCCGATCAGCGCGCCGGGCTCGGCGGCCGTCACGTGCCCGAGCGACCCCCACGACGCGAACACCCCGCCGGTCGTCGGATGCCTCAGGTAGACCAGGTAGGGCAGGCCGGCGGCCCGGTGGGCCATGACGGCGGCGGTGATGCGGGCCATCTGCACGAACGCGGCCGTCCCCTCCTGCATGCGGGTGCCGCCGGAGCACGGCGCGGCCAGCAGCGGCAGTCCCTCGGCGGTGGCGCGCCCGACGGCCGCGACGATCCGGTCCGCGGTGGCGAGTCCGATCGAGCCCGCGAGGAACCGGAACTCCGACACGACGAACGCGACGCGGCGCCCGCGCAGCAGGCCCTCCCCCGTCAGGACGGCCTCGTCGCAGCCGCTGCGCTCGCGGGCGGCCGCGAGATCCTCGGCGTACGCGGAGGCGGGGGGCGGCTCCCCGGCGGGCGGAACGTCCCAGGACGTCCAGGCTCCCTCGTCCAGCACGCGGCGCAGCAGGTCGCGCGCCCCGACACGATCCGTCACGAAGCCCCTTCCGCCGGTCCCTCCTGCATGATGTCCTCACCCGGGGACCACCGGGCGCCCGGGGTGGACACTGGTGGGGACCCCGCGCACGAGGAGGGCATGTGTCCGAGGAGATCTGCTTCGCGTCCGCCCGCGAACTGGCGCGCCGGATCCGCGCCCGCGAACTGTCGGCGCGCGAGGTCCTGCAGGCGCATCTCGACCAGATCGAACGGACGAACCCGCAGGTCAACGCCATCGTCACGCTGGTCGCCGAACGGGCGGAACGGCAGGCGCGCGAGGCCGACGAGCGGCTGGCGGCCGGAGAGCGGCCGGGCCCGCTGCACGGCCTGCCCGTGGCGCACAAGGACACCCACGCCACCGCCGGAATCCGCACCACCTCCGGTTCGCCGATCTTCGCCGACCACGTCCCGGACCGCGACGAACTCGTCGTCGAGCGGATCCGCGCCGCGGGCGCCGTCACGCTCGGCAAGACGAACACGCCGGAGTTCGCCGCCGGGTCCCACACCTTCAACCCGGTGTTCGGCCTGACCCGCAACCCCTACGACCCGTCCCGGTCGGCGGGCGGCAGCAGCGGCGGCGCCGCCGCCGCACTGGCGTGCGGCATGCAGCCGCTCGCCGACGGCGGCGACATGGGCGGCTCGCTGCGCAACCCCGCCTCGTTCTGCAACGTCGTCGGGCTGCGCCCGTCGCCGGGCCGGGTGCCGTCCTGGCCGGTCCTCGCGGGCTGGTCGACGCTGGGCGTGCAGGGGCCGATGGCCCGGAACGTCGCGGACGCCGCGCTGCTGCTGTCGGTGCTCGCCGGCCCCGACCCGCGCAGCCCGATCGCGCTGGAGACGCCCGGGGCGGCGTTCGCCGCGCCGCTGGACCGCGACATCGCCGGGCTGCGCCTCGCCTGGTCCCCCGACCTCGGCGGGACGATCCCCGTCGACCCGGCCGTCACCGGCGTCCTCGCGCCCGCCGCCAAGGTGTTCGAGGAGCTCGGCTGCGCCGTCGAGGAGGCCTCCCCCGACCTGACCGGCGCCGACGAGGTCTTCCGCACCCTGCGCGCCTGGCACTGGGACATCACCCTGCGCCCCCTGCTGGACGAGCGCCGCGCCGACTTCAAGCCCTCCCTGGCCGAGAACATCGACGCCGGGCGCTCCCTCACCGGCGCCGACCTCGGCCGCGCCGAGACGCTCCACACGGCGCTGTTCCACCGCGTCCGGGAGTTCTTCGAGCGCTACGACGCGCTGCTGCTGCCGGTCAGCCAGGTCCCGCCCTTCGACGCCGGCGCCGAGTACCCGGGCGAGGTCGCCGGGCGGCCGATGCGCGACTACCTGGAGTGGATGCGGTCGTGCTTCCTCATCTCGGCGACCGGGTGCCCCGCCCTGTCGGTGCCCGCCGGGTTCACCTCCGACGGGCTGCCGGTGGGCCTGCAGATCGTCGGCCCCCACCACGCGGACCTGGCCGTCCTGCGGATCGGCCACGCGTTCGAGCGGGCGACCCGGCACGGCGACCGGCGACCGCCCCTCGCCCAGCCCTAGCCCTCCTCGCGGGGGATGCGCAGGACGAACCGGGCGCCCTGGTCGCTGTCGGCGGCCACGAGCGTGCCGCCGTGCGCGCGGGCGATGTCGCGGGAGATCGTCAGCCCGAGGCCGGTGCCGCCGCGGTCCAGCTCGCGGCCCTCGGAGAGCCGGTGGAACCGCCAGAAGATGCGCTCGCGGTCCTCCGGCGCGACCCCTGAGCCATCGTCGCGGACCTCCAGCACCGCCTCCGGTCCGTCCGCGGTCACCCGCACCCAGATCCGCGACTCCGCGTGCCGCTCCGCGTTGTCCAGCAGGTTCGTCAGCAGGCGGACGAGCTGGGCCTCGGTGACCCGGGCCACGACGCCCTCGTCCGCCGCGACCTCGACCGGGATCCGCCGGGGCCGCCGGCTCACCTCCGCCCGGACCAGCTCGCCGAGGTCGACCCGCTCCCGCGGGACGTGCACGCCCGCGCCCAGCCTCGCCAGGATGAGCAGGTCGCCGACGATGCCCTGCAGCCGGTCGGCGTCGGCGAGGGCCGCCCGGGCGACCGCCGGCCAGTCCTCGTCCTCCGGCTGCTCCAGCGCCGCCTCCAGCTGGGTGCGCAGGCCCGTCAGCGGGCTGCGCAGCTCGTGCGAGACGTCCGCGACGAACGCGCGCTGCCGCGTGAGGACGTCCTCCAGCCGGTCCAGCATCACGTTCACCGACTCGGCCAGCTCGGACACCTCGTCGTTGGGCGCCGGAACGGTCACCCGGCGGTCGGCGCCGCCGGTGATCTCCGTCATCTCGGCGCTCATCACCCGGACCGGCCGCAGCGCCCGCCGCACCGACAGCGACACGATCCAGCCCACCACGGTCGTCGCGACCAGCACCGTCACGACGAGCAGGGCGAGGAAGACCGACCTGGAGCGGGTGACCGTCGTGATGGGGGCGCCGACGTAGACCGTGCGGGTGCCGAAGCGGGTGTCGACCCGCTCGGTGACGAAGTAGAAGTCCGCGAGCCCCTGGGACCGCACGGTGTGGTACTCGGGGCGGCCCGCCACCGGTGAGACCGGGACCTTCACGGGGCCGTGGCCGCGCAGCGTGTCGCTGGCCGCGAGCACGCCGCCCTCGCCGTCCTGGACCTGGAGCAGCGGGAAACCGGGGTCCTCGACGCGGATCGTCCCCCGCAGGTCGGTCTCGCGCACGAGCGTGGAGAGGTCGGTCACGACCAGGGTGCCGCGGTCGTGCAGCCCGCGGTAGACGGTGCCGCGGAGGACCTGGTAGAAGAGCGTGACGCCGCCGACGAGCAGCAGCGCGACGATGAGGGTGGCGGCCGCGGTCACGCGGGTCCGCACCGACCAGGACACCGGCGACAGCCGGTCCCCGAGTATCCGCACCCGGCGCCCCTCCCCCTCCGGCTCGCGAGCGGCGGCCGGTGCCGCGCCGCGTCGACGCGCCGGGGGGAGGGCGCAGGACGGTTCTTACCGGGCCGTTGCCCTGCAAAACATCGCCACATATCGGACCGGCGCCCGTGCGGGCGGCGCCTCCCACCCCTGGGGAGCCGCCCACACGGGCACCGCTTCCCTCACTGTGCACGCCTCCGATGCACGGGGTGCTACATCGACGTGACGATCACGTTTCCGCCCTTCTTCGGAAAAACCCGCCATAATTCGCCGCCGATAGGGGATGGGTGGGCGGGAGAGACGGAAGGGGGGTGCTGGAGCACCGCATGGACACTGACTTCAGGCCACTCGAACCCGCCGACCCCCGAGAGGTCGGCGGCCACCGACTGCTGGGCAGGCTCGGATCCGGCGGCATGGGGACGGTCTTCCTCGGAGCCGACCCGGTGTCGGGCGGGCGCGTCGCGGTCAAGACGATCCATCCGCACCTCGCCGAGGACCCGTCCTACCGGCGGCGCTTCCGCGACGAGGCGCACCTCGCGAGCCGGGTCGCCTCGTTCTGCACCGCGCGCGTCCTCGCGCAGGGCGAGCAGGACGGTCTGCCCTACCTCGTCACCGACTACGTCGGAGGCGTGTCCCTGCACGACAGGCTCACCTCCGGCGGCCCGCTGCCGCCCGCCGACCTGCACGGCGTCGCCGTGGGCGTCGCCTCGGCGCTCGCCGCGATCCACGCGGCGGGGCTCGTGCACCGCGACATCAAGCCCGCCAACGTGATGCTCACCCTGTCCGGCTGCCGCGTCATCGACTTCGGCATCGCGGGCAGCCAGGACGCGCCGGACGATGCCGCCACGACCGGCCAGGTGTTCGGCACCCCCGGGTGGATCGCCCCGGAGGTGCTCGTCGGGGGCGCCTCGTCCCAGGCGGCCGACATCTTCGCCTGGGGCTGCCTCATCGCCCACGCCGGGACGGGGCAGATGCCGATCGGCGGCGACCCCGCGACGCTGCGCACCGCCGCCGGGGACGCCGACCTGTCCGGTCTCCCGGACGCGCTGGTCCCGCTCGTCCGGTGGGCGCTGGCGGAGGACCCGGCGGACCGCCCCACCGCGACCGACCTGCTCCTCGCCCTCGTCGAGCAGCCGCAGCCGCACGCCGCGGCCCGTCCCGCGGCGCGCCCCGCGCCTCCGGCCGGCCCGCCGCGCACCGCTCCCCGGCGCTCCCTCGCCCCGCACTCACGGCGGCGGCGCCCCACGCCCGTGCCCGCGACGCCGTCGCGGAGGTCCGGCGCCGAGGACACCGACACCAGGGCGTTCACGCCGCTCGGCGTGGCGGACGCCACGACGTCCACCCGCGCGCGTCTGCTGGCGGGCGCCGGGGCCGCGGCGGGCACCCTCCTGCTCGGAGCGGTCGTCCTCGGGATCACCGGCGCCAAGGCCCCTCCGCCGTCCTCGCCGGGGACGCCGGCCCCGTCCGCGCCGGCGGTCTCCGCCGCGCCGTCGAAGAAGGCGAGCGCCGTCAGGGCCGGCACGTCCAAGCGGCCCCTGGCGAAGACCGCCAAGCAGAAGCCGGTCCAGAAGCCGAAGCAGAAGCAGAAGGCGCAGGAGAAGAAGCCGAAGACGAAGCCGAAGCACGCGGCGAAGCACGGCAAGGCCAAGGGAAAGTACAAGCGCTGAGCCCGGCCCTCAGGGCCGCGCTCGTCAGGTGCGCCAGATCAGGACGAGGGCGCAGTCGTCGTCGCGCGCCGCGGCCATGGTCTCCACCAGCTCCCGCGCGCCGCGGCCGAACCCCTGCGGGACGAGCCGCTCCGCCTCGCCGAGCAGCCGGTCGATCCCGGCGTCGAGGTCGCTGCCGGGCGACTCCACCAGGCCGTCGGTGTACAGGAGCAGCGCGTCGCCCGGACGCAGCTGCCCCCGCTCGGGCACGCAGTTCAGGTCGGGCACCACGCCCAGCACCACGCCCTTGGCCGAGCTGACCCGCCAGGCGCCGCTGCCCGCGTCGAACTGGACGGCGGGCGGGTGCCCCGCCGACTCGACCGTGTACTCCCCCGTGCGCAGGTCGACCACGACGTGGACGGCCGTCACGAAGCCCTCGTCCCACTGCTGGCGGTGCAGGTACACGTTGCACGCGGGGAGGAAGTTCTCGGGCTGGACCGATCCAAGCAGGCCACCGAAGGCCCCCGAGAGCATCAGCGCCCTGGTTCCGGCGTCGGTGCCCTTGCCCGACACGTCGACCAGCGCGACCTCCAGCGTGTCACCGTCGGAGGCCGACACCACGAAGTCGCCGCCGAACGAGGAGCCTCCCGCCTGGAGCATCACGACCTGCGAGTTCCAGCCGTCGGGCAGCCGCGGCATCTCGCCGTGCCGCCGGAGCCGGTCGCGCAGCTCCAGCAGCATCGAGTCGCCGCGCAGGCCCTGCACGCCGAGCTGCTGGCGGGTCCGGGCGAGGGTGACGGCGAGCACCGCGGTGATGCTCAGCGTGGCGATCATGCCGAGCCCGAAGGCGGCGACGTCCTTCCAGACGTTGTAGGCGGCCATCGCCGCCACCACGGCCAGCAGGGCGGCCAGGCTCCGCACCTTCAGCAGCAGCCCGCCGACCACCACGATCAGCACCAGCGCGCCGGACGGCGCCAGCCCGCGCGAGTCGCCGGACGTGGCGATGCCGATCGCGAGCGCGAGGAGCGCCAGCGGCACGAAGACGTACCGGTCCCGGGTGAGGGTGCCCCGCCTGAGCCAGCGGTAGAGCACGACCAGGAACGGAACTCTGCGCAGCACGGCACGCACACGCGGCGGGAGCAGCTGCACCAGACGTTGAAGCATGACTCCGGCACTGTATCGAGCAATGCGCCCGGTCGGTCAGTATCCGAGGGCACCGGTGACGCACTGTCACGATCGTGCTACGCGAAATCGGGGTAGATGTCGCTTTGCGACTATCTCGGAGGGAGCGGCCCATGGTCCAGCCGGGCATGCGGATCACGGTGGACGCGGCGATGCGGGCCCGCGACGTCTCGCGCCCGCGCGCCGGGAGCGGGAGCCCGCCCGCGGCGGGCCCCGGACCCGGCGCCGCCTCCGGATCGAACCCGAGCAAGCCCGGCGACACCGGCAGGCGGACCAAGGCCGAGAAGAACGAGCGGCGCCGCCTCGACAAGCGCGGCGCCCGCAGGCCCTCCGAGAACGGCTCCTAGCCGGGGCGGCCGATCAGCCCTCGCGCGGCAGCGGGGGCAGCTCGCCGGAGTGCTCGTAGGCGCTGAGCATCCTGATCCGCCGGGTGTGGCGCGGCTCCTTGGAGTAGGACGTCGCGAGGAACAGCTCCACGAAGCGGGTCGCGGTGTCGAGGTCGTGCTGCCGCGCCCCGAGCGCGATGATGTTCGCGTCGTTGTGCTCGCGGGCGAGCGTTGCGGTGTCCTCGTTCCAGACCAGGGCCGCACGCGCGCCCTTGACCTTGTTCGCCGCGATCGCCTCGCCGTTGCCGGAGCCGCCGATCACGATGCCGAGCGCTCCCGGCTCCGCCACCGTCCGCTCGGCCGCCCGCAGGACGAACGGCGGGTAGTCGTCCACGGCGTCGTACACGAACGCGCCGCAGTCGACGGCCTCATGCCCGTTCGCCTTCAGCCAGGAGACCAGGTGCTCCTTCAGTTCGAAGCCGGCATGGTCGGATCCAAGAAACACGCGCATGCGCCCGATTGTCGCAGGCCCCCGCCGGGCCCGCGCGCGCGGGTCAGGCGTCGTCGTCCCGCCTGCGGTCGATCATGGTCCGGTCGGCGGGATCGGGATCGTCGTCCTCGGGGGCGTCCTCCGGCGCGTCCTTCGGACCGTCCTTCGGTTCGTCCTCGCGGCCTTCCTGCGGGCCCTCCCCAGGGCTCTCCTTCGGCTCCTCCGGCGCCCCCTCCGAACTCTCCCCAGGCGCCGCGTCCGGCTCCTCGGGCGTCTCGGGAGGCGTCCGTTCCTGCGGCGGTGCGGACGGCTGCGGCGGGACGGGCGGCACGCCGAACTGCCCCGGCTGCGGGGCCTGCCCGGGCTGCGGCGGCTGCGGCGGGACGGGCGGGGCGCCCCAGGCCGGCTGCTGTGGCTGCCCCTGCGGCGGGACGCAGGGGACGGCCGAGGGGTGCGGCGGCATCTGCTGCGGATAGGGCGTCTGCTGCATCGGCACGCCCGGCTGGGCCAGGGAGGGCTGCGCCGGGGCGTAGGGCTGCCGGGGCAGGGGCCCGGCCTCGCGGGTGCGGGCGAGGAAGAACCCGGCCAGCGCGCCGAGCCCGGCCAGCCAGCCGAAGGCGAAGCCGAAGGAGGCGCCCTGGCCGACCGTGGAGCTGAAGGTCCGGCCGAACGACCCGTCGTGGAACTCGAACGCCCAGCGGGTCAGCGGGGCGGCCACGATTCCGGAGACGCCGCCCGCGACGACCGCCGCCCACCAGCCGATGATCAGGGCGCCGAACGGGCCGCGCTCCGGATCGGCCAGCCGGGCGCCCGCCAGGACCAGCCCGACCAGCACGGCGAAGAAGACGAGCAGGCTGAAGTCCTCCGCGAACGCCCCCTTCACTCCGGGCCCTTCCATCGGCGTGAGCCGCCAGGCGAGCGTGAGCAGCCACGACACGACCGGTCCGATGCCCTCGTCGTACCTGAGGTCGCTCCTGTTGATCTGCTCGACGACCCACTGGTTTCCGAAGAGGAGGGCGAGGAGGGCCATGGGAACCACCGCGCCGCCCGTCATCGCGAGCATCCGCCGCATCGTCATGGCGGGCAGAGTAGTGCGGTTCGGTCTCCGCCGGTAGGGCCCGCGCTACCCGCTGTAGGCGCTCAGGAGGCGGGGACGGGGAAGCGGAACCCGGGGTCGACCTGCGCCTCCAGGTCCTCTCCGACGGCCCGGCTGGCCCAGCTCCGCGCGTTCTTGACGTGGAACTCCACGGCCTGCCGCTGGAACTCGTCCCAGTCCTTGACGCGGCCGTCCACCTCGGCGCGCATGCGGTCGAGGGCGGCGGTGTTGCCGTCCTCCAGCGCGACGCCCTCACGGCCCTGCTCCAGCGCCCGGACGGCGGCGGACTGGCCGACCCAGGTGAGCAGGTCGTCGCCGACGTGCTCGCGCAGGTAGGCGACGTCCTCCTCCGACTGCACCTTGTTGCCGACGACGCGGATGGCGACGTCGTAGTCGCGGGCGTACTCGGTGTACTGCCGGTAGACGCCGACGCCCTTGCGGGTGGGCTCGGCGACCAGGAACATCAGGTCGAACCGCGTGAACAGCCCGGAGGCGAACGTGTCGGCGCCGGCGGTCATGTCGACGACGACGTACTCGCCCGCCCCGTCCACCAGGTGGTTGAGGTAGAGCTCCACCGCGCCGGTCTTGGAGTGATAGCACGCCACGCCGAGGTCGTCGTCGTTGAACGGGCCGGTGGCGAGCAGCGTGACGCCGTCGACCTCCTGGCCCGCCTCGTGGAAGGGGTCGTCGCCGCGGAACCGCAGCAGCCGCGACCCGGAGCCGGGCGGGGTGGTCTTGACCATCGCTTCCGCGGAGGAGATGCGCGGGTTGGCGCCGCGCAGGTGCTCCTTGAGCTCGGGGAGCCGGTCGCCCAGCGCGGGGATCTTGGCGGCGCGACCCTCGTCGAGCCCGAGCGCCACGCCGAGGTGCTGGTTGATGTCGGCGTCGATGGCGACCACGGGCAGCCCCCGTCCGGCCAGATGGCGGACGAACAGCGCCGACAGGGTGGTCTTGCCGCTGCCGCCCTTGCCGACGAACGCAACCTTCACGAATGCCCCCATTCTGGATATGAAAACCGTTACCACTGTCAGGACACGAGTCTCCCGGAGCGGGGCCGGGCAGGCAAGCGGAACGGCCGAAGTGCCGGCGATCGGCGCGGGGGCAGGGCAAGGCAAGGCAAGGGGGCGCTGCGGGGATGCTGCGGGGGGTGCTGCGGGGGGCGCGGCGGTCAGCGCGGCGCCGCGGCCGGGTCGAACCCGAAGGGCAGCTCCAGGCGGTGCGCCGCCAGCAGCCCGGCGTCGCCGAGCAGTTCGCGGGTGGGCCGGTCGGCCGCGATGACCCCGCCGGAGAGGATCACCGACCGCGGGCACAGTTCGGCCGCGTACGGCAGGTCGTGCGTGACCATCAGGACCGTCACGTCCAGGCTCAGCAGGATCTCGGCGAGCTCGCGGCGGCTGGCCGGGTCCAGGTTGGACGACGGCTCGTCCAGCACGAGGATCTCCGGCTCCATCGCCAGGACGGTGGCGACGGCGACGCGGCGGCGCTGGCCGAAGCTGAGGTGCTGCGGCGGGCGGTCGGCGGCGTCCAGCATGCCGACGCGGGCGAGCGCGTCCCGCACCCGGCGGTCCAGGTCCTCGCCGCGCAGGCCGAGGTTGGCGGGGCCGAACGCGACGTCCTCCCGGACGGTCGGCATGAACAGCTGGTCGTCGGGATCCTGGAAGACGATCCCGACGCGGCGGCGGATCTCCCGCAGCGCCTTCCTGTCCTTCGGGTCGACGGCGAGGCCGCCCACCCGGACCTCGCCCAGGCCGCCGTGCAGGATGCCGTTCAGGTGCAGGACGAGCGTGGTCTTCCCGGCGCCGTTCGGCCCGAGCAGCGCGACGCGCTCCCCGCGCCCGACCGCCAGGTCGACGCCGAACAGCGCCTGCGTTCCGTCGGGATACGCGTAGGCGAGGCCCTTCACCTCGAGCGACAGGGTCATGGGGCCATCCAAGCAGCCAGCGCGACGAGCGCGGCGGCCGAGGGCAGCGCGGCGGCGGCCGTCCACTGCGCGGCGGTCGCGCCCGCGCCGTCGACGGCGGGCATCCGGCCGTCGTACCCGCGGCTGATCATGGCCAGGTGGACGCGCTCGCCGCGCTCGTAGGAGCGCAGGAACAGGGCGCCCACGGATCGGGCGAGCACCCCCGTCGCGCGGATGTCGCGGGCCTCGAAGCCGCGGGCCGCCCGCGCGACCCTCATCCGGCCGAGCTCCGCGGCGACGACGTCGCCGTAGCGCAGCATGAACCCGGCGATCTGCGTGATGAGCTGCGGCATCCGCAGCCGCTCGATGCCGAGCAGCAGCAGCCGCGGCTCGGTCGTCGCGGCCAGCAGGATCGACGCGACGACACCGAGGGTGCCCTTGGCGAGGATGTTCCAGGCGCCCCACAGCCCGCTCTCGCTGAGCCGCAGCCCCAGGACGGTGACCTTCTCGCCGTTCGCGACGAACGGCATGAGGAAGGCGAACGCGACGAACGGCACCTCGATGACGATCCGCCGCGCGACCGTCCCGAACGGGATCCGGGCCGCCGCGGTGACCGCCGCGAGCAGCAGCGCGTACACGCCGAAGGCCCAGATCCGCTCGCGCGGCGTGGCGACGACCAGCAGCACGAACGCCAGCACGGCGACGAGCTTGCACTGCGGCGGCAGCCGGTGCACCGGCGAGGCGCCCGGCACGTAGAGCCGGTGCGCGTGGCCCGCGCCCATCAGCCCTTCCGGGACGGCTCGGACGGCGCCTCGGTCTCCCGCTCCGGAGCCGTCCGCTCGGCGGCCGTGCCGCGCCCCCGGACCGTCCAGAACAGCCCGCCGCCCACGAGGAGGACCAGGCCCACGCCGATCACGCCGGACAGCCCGCCGGACAGCCGCGCGTCGTCGACGCCCTTGACGCCGTAGTCGCCGAGCGGCGAGTCCTTGAGCGAGTGGTCCTTCTCCTTGGCGCTGATGCCCTTGTCCTCGGCGACCTTCTCCAGGCCGTCGGGGTTCGCGCTGGCGTAGTAGCTGACGATCCCGGCCAGGACGAGGGAGACGAGCAGGAACCCGGCGAAGAAGCGCTTGGTGGTCATCGTGGTCCTCCTCAGGCCCGGGACGGCTTCGGTTCGGCGGCGTTCCGCCCGCCCGTGCGCAGCTCCAGCGGCTTCATCAGCCCGCGCGCCCCGTGCACCAGGTCGGGCCGGACGGCGAGCACGCTCGACACGGTCACCGCGGTGATCAGCGCCTCGCCGATGCCGATCAGCACGTGCACGCCGATCATCGCGGCGGCGACCTTCCCGATCGAGACGTCGGCCGTCCCCCCGGCCGCGTAGATCAGCGTGAAGGCGACGGCCGCGGCGGGCACCGAGACGACGGCCGCGGCGAACGACGCCCCGGACACCGACGCGCGCGTCTTGGGCAGCACCCGCAGCAGCAGCCGGAACAGGCCGTAGCCGACGGCCACCGTGACCAGCGCCATCGTGGTGACGTTGACGCCCAGCGCGGTCAGGCCCCCGTCCGCGAACAGCAGCGCCTGCATGAGCAGGACCACCGACACGCACAGGACGCCGGTATAGGGCCCGACGAGGATCGCGGCGAGCGTGCCGCCGAGCAGATGCCCGCTCGTCCCGGACGCGACCGGGAAGTTGAGCATCTGCGCGGCGAACACGAACGCGGCCGTCAGCCCGGCGAGCGGCGCGGTGCGGTCGTCCAGTTCCCGCCGGGCGCCGCGCAGCGCGACCCCGACCCCGGCCACCGCGACGGCGCCCGCCGCGAGCGAGACCGGCGCGTCGATGAATCCGTCCGGTACATGCACGACTCAACCACCCCTACCTCTTTGCAGCCAGCAGGACCAGTTTGTCGGCATAGACCTCGTAGTTGCAACATTCTCGCAATAGCAACCGATGTGTGGCCCGCCGGCGAGACCGCCCGGGGACGTCCCCGGGCGGGGCTCAGTCGAAGCTCGGGTCTTCCGTCCTCGTGCGCTTCAGCTCGAAGAAACCGGGCGTGCTCGCGACCGCCAGGACGCCGTCGAAGAGCTTGACGGCGGCCTCGCCGCGCGGGATCGGGGTGACGACGGGGCCGAAGAAGGCGTGGCCCTCGACCTCGATCACCGGGGTGCCGACCTCCTGGCCGACGCGGTCGATCCCGTCCTTGTGGGAGGCGCGCACGGCGTCGTCGTAGTCGGTGGACTCGGCGGCGTCCGCGAGGGCCGGGTCGAGGCCCGCCGCGGTCAGCGACGCCTCGAAGAACGCGCGGTCGAACTTCTGCCGCTCGTGGTGCCTGCGGGTGCCCAGCTCGGTGTAGAGCCGCCCGAGCACCTCGGGGCCGTACTTCTGCTCGGCGGCGACGCACACGCGGACGGGGCCCCAGGCGTCGGCGAGCATCCGCCGGTAGTTCTCGGGGATGTCCTTGTCCTCGTTGAGGACGGCCAGGCTCATCACATGCCAGCGCACGTCGATCGGCCGCTGCTCCTGCACTTCCAGGATCCATCGGGAGGTGATCCACGCCCAGGGGCAGAGGGGGTCGAACCAGAAGTCAACGGGTGTGGGAGCGTCCTCGGGCAACGTGGCCTCCTAGAGAGTGTGCATGTCCTCAAGCGACAACCCGGGGGCGCTCGTCCCGATTCCCGTCGGCGAGAGGTCGCCGAAGTCCGTGGCGGACGGGCCGTAGGGTCGTCCGGTTGGTAGACATGGGGACACCAAGCCTTTAAGCCGACCAAGGAGTTCATGTGGCAGGCAACCTCACGCGCGACGAGGCGCGGGAACGGGCCAGGCTGCTCAGCGTCGCGTCGTACGCGGTCGACCTGGACCTCACGACGGGCGAGGAGCGGTTCGGCTCCACCACCGTGGTCAGGTTCGGGAGCGCCGAGACCGGCGCGTCGACCTTCATCGACCTGCACGGCGCCGTCGTGCGGGAGGTGACCCTGAACGGCGAGTCCCTGGACCCCGCGTCCTACGACGCCGAGAAGGGCCGGATCCCGCTGCCGGGCCTGGCGGCCGACAACGAGCTGCGGGTCGTGGCCGACTGCGCGTACTCCCGGTCGGGTGAGGGCCTGCACCGGTTCGTCGACCCGGTCGACGACAGCGTCTACCTGTACTCGCAGTTCGAGACGGCCGACGCGCACCGCATGTTCACCTGCTTCGACCAGCCCGACCTCAAGGCCACCTTCGAGCTGACCGTGAAGGCGCCGGAGAACTGGGAGGTCGTCACCAACGAGGCCGCCGAGACGGCCGGAGGCGGGACGTGGCACTTCCTGCCCACGCCGCAGATCTCCACCTACATCACCGCGCTCGTGGCCGGGCCGTACCACGTCGTCCGCGACGAGTACCGCCGTGAGGACGGCACCGTCGTCCCCCTCGGCGTGTACTGCCGCGCCTCGCTGGCGGAGCACCTCGACGCCGACGCGATCGTCGACGTGACCCGCCAGGGCTTCGGCTACTTCGAGAAGGTGTTCGGCCGCCCGTACCCGTTCTCGAAGTACGACCAGCTCTTCGTGCCCGAGTTCAACGCGGGCGCCATGGAGAACGCGGGCTGCGTGACGTTCCTGGAGGACTACGTCTTCCGGTCCCGGGTGACCGACGCGGCCTACGAGCGGCGCGCCGAGACGATCCTGCACGAGATGGCGCACATGTGGTTCGGCGACCTCGTCACCATGCGCTGGTGGGACGACCTCTGGCTGAACGAGTCGTTCGCCACGTACATGAGCGTCCTGTGCCAGGCGGAGGCCACCAAGTGGAAGGGCTCGTGGACGACGTTCGCGAACCTGGAGAAGGCGTGGGCCTACCGGCAGGACCAGCTGCCGTCCACCCACCCGATCTCCGCCGACATCCCCGACATCCGCGCGGTCGAGGTGAACTTCGACGGGATCACCTACGCCAAGGGCGCGTCCGTCCTGAAGCAGCTCGTGGCCTATGTCGGCCTCGACAACTTCCTGGAGGGCGTGCGGCGCTACTTCGACCGGCACGCGTGGGGCAACACCGTCCTCACCGACCTGCTGGGGGCGCTGGAGGAGACGTCCGGCCGCGACCTGGCGTCCTGGTCGAAGGAGTGGCTGGAGACCGCCGGGGTCAACACCATGCGGCCCGAGTACGAGGTCGACGGCGTGGGGAACTTCTCCTCGTTCACCGTCCTCCAGGAGGCCAAGGCCGACTACCCGACGCTGCGCGCGCACCGCCTGGCCATCGGCCTGTACGACAAGACCGCCGACGGACTCGTGCGGCGCGACCGGGTCGAACTGGACGTGGTCGGGGCCCGTACCGAGGTCCCGCAGCTCGTCGGCAAGAAGCAGCCCGACCTGGTCCTGGTCAACGACGACGACCTCACCTACGCCAAGGTCCGCCTGGACGAGCACTCCCTGAAGACGCTGATCGAGGACATCGGCGAGGTCAGGGACAGCCTGCCGCGCGCCCTGTGCTGGTCGGCGGCGTGGGACATGACCCGCGACGCCGAGATGGCGACGCGCGACTACGTCCGGCTCGTCGTCAAGGGGATCCGCGGCGTCACCGACATCTCGGTCACCCAGACGCTGCTGCGGCAGGCGCGCACCGCCGTCCAGCAGTACGCCGACCCGGGGTGGCGCGAGGAGGGCCTCGCCCTGATGGCCGACACCCTGGCGGACCTGGCGCGCGAGGCCGAGCCCGGCTCGGACCTCCAGCTGGCCTACACCCTGGCGTTCACCGGGTCGGCGGTCACCGGCGAGCACCTGGCGTTCGTCCAGGGCCTGCTGGACGGCTCGCAGGTCCTCGACGGCCTCACCGTCGACACCGACCTGCGCTGGGCGCTGCTGCGCCGCCTCGTCACCACCGGCAAGGCGGGCGAGGCCGAGATCGACGCCGAGCACGAGCGGGACCGCACCGCCGCCGGGGAGCGGCACGCCGCCGCCTGCAAGGCCGCGATCCCCACCCCCGAGGCCAAGGCGGCCGCCTGGGAGCGGATCATCGCGGGCGACCTGCCGAACGCCGTCTTCCGGGCGACGCTCGGCGGCTTCGTCGAGCCTGACCAGGCCGCGCTGCTCGTCCCCTATGTCGACCGGTACTTCGCCGAGGTCGGGCGCGTGTGGAAGGAGTGGACCAGCGACATGTCCCAGACGTTCGCCGAGGTCGCCTACCCGTTCCTGGTGATCGAGCAGTCCACGGTCGACCGCACCGACGCCTACATCGCGGAGAACGACCCGCCGGCGGCGCTGCGGCGGCTGCTGTCGGAGGGGCGCGACGGCGTCGCGCGCGCCCTGCGCGCCCGCGCGAAGGACGCCGCCTCGGCCTGACCCGGCCGCGCCTGTCCCAGCGAACCGGCCCAAAGGCCCCGTGACCATGCGATCGTTGCATGGTCACGGGGAGGGGACGAAGTGGAGACGGCTCGCGACGTTCTGACGGCGCTGGCGCGGCGCTACGCCTTCGGCGATCTGGAGGCGCTGCTGAGCCAGGGCACCCTGGCCGCGGACGGCCGCTCCGCGCCGGTCGCGGCGCTGTGCGCGTTCGGGCAGCGCGTCCTGGACCTGGACGCCGAGGACTTCGGCATGCCCGAGGAGGCCGGCGAGGTCCCGCGGGACCTCCTCGACCGGGCCCGCGCCAGCCGCATGCCGCAGGCCCCGCGGGAGCACCCCCGCGGGGCGCTCGCCAGCCTCCGGCCCGCGTACTCGCTGCTGCTGGAGGTCATCGCGATCCGCTGGCACCGCCGCGACATGGCCGCGCTCGTCGCCGCCGTCCACATCGCCGGCGAGTACCTGCCGATGCTGGCCTGGGAGCCCGTCCTCGGCCACGCGGGCGACCCGGCGCTGATCGGTTCCGCCGTGCGCGGCGAGGGCAGCCGGTTCGGCGTCCCCGTCGAGCCGGGGGCGGTCCGCATGTGCGACCACACCCGGCCGGAGCGCTCCGCCTGCGAGCGCACCCTGCGGGTCGCCAAGGAGCCGCCGTCCGGCTGGCGCGCCTACCTCGACCGCCAGCACAGCCAGGTCTCGGCCGCGCTCGGCGACTGCGCCGCCCGCTGCCGCACCCCCTGCACGGTCATGACCCGCCTGGACGGCCTCGTCCGCGCCGACCTCAGCGACCGCTGCCGGCTCGCCGCCGACTTCGCCGACGGCGCCCTGGTGAAGCTGCGGCACGCCGCGCCGGTCGGCCACGGGTTCGGCGTCCCCTCGCCCGAGGAGGTCCAGGCCGCCTGGACCCGCGCCCGCAGGTCCCTGGCCCGGCATCCGCTGGGCAAGTCCGCATTGGCGGACGACGACTCCTACCCCCTGCCGGGCCTGCCGGCCGTCTTCTCGGCGATCGCCGCCGCCGACCTGCGCCCCGACACGCTCCTGCGCGACGTCACCGAGCGCATCACGTCGACGCTCGCCTGAAGAGCCTGAGCGTCCCGCGGTTCCTGAGGTCGTCCAGGAGGACGGGGCGGCCCTCCACGTCCCCCAGCGGGACCCGCCAGTTCGGGTACTCGTCGACGGTGCCCGGCTGGTTCTGGGTGCGGCGCTCGCCCACGGCGTCGGCCAGGGAGACGCCGATGAGACGGGCGGGCGTCCGGGTGAGGAACTCCTGCAGCCCGGTGACGATCTCCTCGTCGTAGGCGCCGGAGCCGTCCGCCAGCGCCCGCACGACCACGGTCGGCTCGGCGGCCAGCAGGCCCTCGGCGTGCAGCACGGCGAGCCAGTCGGCCAGCTGGCGGCGGTGGTCGTCCTCCTCCTCGGCGCGGGGACGGGTGAGCAGCCCGAGGCGGTCGCGCAGGTCGATGTGGTCGCCGTGCACGAACCCGGTGATCGGCGGCATGTCGTGGGTGCCGACGGTCGCCAGGGACAGCTCCCGCCACCGGCCCGGCGGCTTGGGCCGGCCCCGCTCGTCCCGTTCGAACCACAGCAGGGACGTGCCGAGGACGCCGCTGTCGGCCAGCGCCTCCCGGACCTCCGGCTCGACGGTGCCGAGGTCCTCCCCGACGACGACGGCGCCGAAGCGCTCGGCCTCCCAGGCCAGCGATCCGAGCAGCGCGTCGCGGTCGTAGCGGACGTAGGTGCCGTCGGCGGGGGACGCCCCCTCGGGCACCCACCACAGGCGCGACACCTGCATCGCGTGGTCCAGGCGGATCCCGCCGGCGTGCCGCAGCGCGGCGGCGGCCATCTCGCGGAAGGGCCGGTAGGCGTCGAGGGCGAGCGCGCCCGGCCGCCACGGCTGCTGCCCCCAGTCCTGCCCGCGCTGGTTGAACTCGTCGGGAGGCGCGCCGACGCTCATCCCGGCCGCGCAGGAGTCGCGGTACATCCAGGCGTCGGCGCTGCCGTGCGGCACCCCGACCGCCAGGTCGTGGACGATCCCGAGGGGCATCCCGGCGTCCCGGGCCGTGCGCTGCGCCTCCGCGAGCTGCCCGTCCAGCCTCCACTGGAGCCACTCGTGGAAGCCGGCGCGGGCGTGGTACCGGGGGGCGTCCACCACTCCGTGGTCGTGGGCGCTCCGCAGCCCGGACGGCCAGCGCCGCCAGTCCGTGGACCCCTGCTCCTCGCTGATGGCGCACCACGTCGAGAAGCTCGCGAGGGCGGCGCCCTCCCTCCGCCGGAACTCCTCGAAATCCGGGTCGCGGTCCCGGCGGCGGCGGTGCATCGCCTCCAGGGCCTCCAGCTTCGCGGCCCACACGGCGTCCCGGTCCAGCAGGCCCTCCTGGGCGCGCAGCTTGGCGGCGACGGCCTCGAACCGCTCCCGGTCCGCGGCGGGCAGCTCGGCGTACTCGGGCATGTCCTCGATCCGCAGATAGAGCGGCGAGGGGAAGCGGCGGCTCATCGGCGAGTACGGGGACGCCCCGATCGGCGGGACGGGCTCGGTCGCGTGCAGCGGATTGACCAGCACGAAGCCCGCGCCGAGCTCCCGGCCGCTCCAGTCCGCGAGGTCCGCCAGGTCGCGCAGGTCGCCGAGCCCCCACGACGCGGCGGAGCGCACCGAGTACAGCTGCGCCGTGAACCCCCACATCCTCGGCGGCGGGCGCAGCGCGCCGGGCGCCACCAGCAGTTGCGTGTACCGCGTCCGCTCCCCGTTCCGGACGCGCAGGCCGCGCCAGCCGGGAGGGACGTCCGCGAGCCCGTCCAGGGGCTCGAAGGAGCGCTCGGCGGGCGGCACGTGGGCGCGCTGCGGTGCCAGGACCTCGTCCGTGCCGGTCTCGATCTCCACCTCGGCGGCGCCGTCCAGGTGGCCGCCGAGCGCGGCGCGGATCCGCCCGGCGGTGCCGGCGCCGGCCCGGCGGACGACGACGGCTGGCGGGAGCTCCCGTGCCCGCTCCCGGTGGCTGTCGAGCTCCGCCCGGACGGCGGAAGGGGTGGAGGCGTCCACCCCGAGGGCCGCGAGGACGGCGGCGAGCGTGTCGCGCGAGACCTCCGTCTCCCGTCCCCGCCAGTCCTCGTAGCGCGTCGCGACGCCGTGCAGCCCGGCCAGTCTGATCAGTTCGTCGTCAGCCACGCCTGCACCATGCCCGGTGCGGGGCGCGTCACGCCGTCCAGACCGGGGGCTTGCGGCCGATCCAGGGGCGGGCCTCCTCCAGCTGCGCGGACAGCGAGATCAGCGTGCCCTCCCCGCCGAGCCGCCCGGCGAGCATGACCCCGATGGGCAGGCCCTCGGCGTTCCAGTGCAGCGGGACGTTCACCGCGGGCTGCCCCGAGATGTTGTACATGGCGCAGAACGGGGTGAAGTGCGTCTGCCGCCGGAAGTTCTCCTCCGGGTCCTGGTCGTGGAAGTAGCCGACCGGCACCGGCGGCATGGCGAGCGTGGGGTGCAGGATCGCGTCGAACTCGTCCATCACCGGGAACGCCGCGCGCAGCGCCCCCTGGAGCGCGGCGTGGGCCTGGAACAGCTGCGGCGCCGTCGTCTTCTCGCCGTAGCCGCGCAGCCAGCGGGTCAGCGGCTGGAGCAGCTCCTCGCTCTCCTCGGGGACGGGCGTCATCGTCGCCATCACGCCCCACAGCGTCGCGAAGTGCGGGACGAGATCGGAGCCGAGCACCTCCGGCAGCTCCACGACCTCGTGGCCGAGCTCCTCGAGGAGGGCGGACGCGTCCTCGTAGGCGGCGACGCAGTCGGGGTGGACCTCGACGTCCGGCACCGGCGGCCGGAGGCTCCGCGCGATCCGCAGCCGGCCCGGCGCGCGGTCGGCGCGGGCGAGGAACGGCCCGTCCGCCTCCGGCGCCCGGTACAGGTCGCCGGGCATGGGACCCGCCATGACGTCCAGCATGAGGGCGGCGTCGCGGACGGTCCGCGCGATCGGCCCGTTGGTGGAGAGGCCGAACAGGTCGGGGATGACCGGTCCCTGGGAGATCCGGCCGCGGGTCGGCTTGATCCCGAACAGCCCGCACACGCTGCTCGGGATCCGGATCGAGCCGCCGCCGTCGCTGCCCTGCGCGATCGGCGCCAGCCCGGACGCGACCGCCGCCGCGGCCCCGCCGCTCGAACCGCCGGCCGACCGGGACGGGTCCCACGGCGTGCGGGCCGGGGGCGACACGGCGCCCTCGGTGTAGCAGGGCAGCCCGAACTCGGGGGACGCGGTCTTGCCGAGCAGCACCGTCCCGGCCGCCGCGAGCTTGGCCACCACGTGGTCGTCGGCGAACCCGGTCAGGTCGGCGTAGACCGCCGAGCCGAACGTCATCCGGACGCCGTCCACCATGTTCAGGTCCTTGATCGGCACCGGGACGCCGTGCAGCGGCGGCAGCTCCGCCGCGTCCGCCGTCTCCAGCACCGCCTTCTCGGCGCGGCGCGCCTCCTCGCGGGCGCGGTCGGCGGTGACCGTCACGTAGGCGCCCACCTGCTCGTCCAGCCGTTCGATGCGGGCCAGGTAGTGGTCGGCGATCTCGACCGGGGAGACGTCCCGGGCGCGGACGGCGGCGGCCATGCGTGTGGCGCTGAGGTCATGAATCTGTGTCACGATCCGGAACGCTAGACGCCGTGTGCGCGGGCATCAAAGAGGGCACACACGACAGCAGCGGCGGAAGGAGATTAATACTGGCCTACCCGACCGTGCCGTAAGAGAATCACTGACGTGGGGCGACAAAACATTAACCCGGCATGACTGGTCGCCCACCCTCCCGATGATTACTCTGCGCACGGAGGATCATGCCCCCGAAGGGAAAGGAACACGGAGCGTCACCATGGCGACCATGGAGCGGGGCAACACGCAGAATGCCAGGGCGCGACCCGAGTCCGAGGAGGCGCGTGAGCACGATGACACTCATGAACACGATGACATTCGTGAACTCGATGAGACGCGTGAGCACGATGACCAGCCCCCGGTGAAGGAGCGGCTGGAGGCGAGCGCCGCCGCGGCGATGCTCGACGATCCGAAGATCCGGCGCTGGGCGTACCGGATCGGCGCGGCGGTCGTCGCCGGCGCCGCCGCCCTCGCCCTGACCAGCTGGCGGCTCGGGCTGACGGTCGCGGTGCTCGTCGTCATCGGCGACTACGTGCGGCAGTCCCGCAAGAGCTCCACCGTGACCGCCTGGCAGAAGTCCTCGGCGGCGGAACGGCGCACCGAGCGGCAACTGAAGTCCCTGCGGCGCAACGGATACCTCGTGCTGCACGCGCGGGCGGTCCCCCGCGACGACGAGGGCGTCAGCGACGGGCGGATCGACCACCTGGTCATCGGGCCGAGCGGCGTCTACGCCATCGACTCGGAGAAGTGGGACAAGCGCCTCCCCGTGCGCACCATGTCCCACCTCAAGCTCTTCCACGGCCCCTTCAACAAGAAGGACCGGCTGGACGAGGCGCGCTGGGAGGCCCAGATGGCGAGCATCATCCTCGCCGAGCGGGTCGGCTTCGACGTGCCGGTGCAGCCCTCCGTGGCGATCTACGGCCCGTCCATCCCGTGGAAGGTCATGCGGGTGCGCGACGTCGACGTCTACGCGGGCAACCGGGCGCGCTCGTACCTGCGCCGCCGTCCGAAGATCCTCACCGAGAGCGACGTGCAGCGCATCTTCCAGGCGGCCGAGGACGCCCTGCCGCCGAAGTACCCCGACTGAGGCCGAGGGCGGCCCCGTTCCGGGCCGCCCGCCGCAAAGCCGGGACACCGTCGTCCCGGCTTTTTTCCTGCCCTCCTGCGGTTGGTAGCATCGAAGGCCACGGGCCGGCCCGGGCGCGACCTCCGCTGAGCCGGCGGCAGCGCCGCGACCCGCCGCTGCGCGTATCCCTTCCAGGCGACCCGCCCGCCCACGCCGAACCATGCGCGGCCCGTCGTCCCCGCACGTCCCAGGTTTGGAGAGGTCGAAATGCCACCGCTCAGGTCACGCACGGTCACCCATGGCAGGAACATGGCGGGCGCCCGCGCGCTCATGCGGGCCAGCGGCGTGGAACGCGAGGACTTCGGCAAGCCGATCGTCGCGGTGGCCAACAGCTTCACCCAGTTCGTGCCCGGCCACGTCCACCTCGACGAGGTCGGCAAGGTCGTCGCCGGCGCCGTCCGGGAGGCCGGCGGCGTGCCCCGCGAGTTCAACACGATCGCGGTCGACGACGGCATCGCGATGGGCCACGACGGCATGCTGTACTCGCTGCCCTCCCGCGAGGTGATCGCCGACGCGATCGAGTACATGGTCAACGCGCACTGCGCCGACGCCCTGGTCTGCGTCTCCAACTGCGACAAGATCACCCCGGGGATGCTGCTGGCCGCGCTGCGCCTGAACATCCCGACCGTGTTCGTCTCCGGCGGCCCGATGGAGGCCGGCAAGCCCGTCGAGGGCGTCATGGGCGGCAACAAGCTCGACCTGATCGACCCGATCATCGCCTCGGCCGACGCCTCCATGCCGGAGGACAAGCTGCTGGAGATGGAGGAGAGCGCCTGCCCGACCTGCGGTTCCTGCTCGGGCATGTTCACCGCCAACTCGATGAACTGCCTCACCGAGGCGATCGGGCTGGCGCTGCCCGGCAACGGGACCGTCCTCGCCACCCACACCGCCCGCCGCCGCCTCTACGAGGACGCCGGCCGCACCGTGGTCGAGATCGCCAAGCGCTACTACGACGGCGACGACGAGTCCGTCCTGCCGCTGAACATCGCCACCCGCGAGGCGTTCGAGAACGCCATGGTCCTCGACGTCGCGATGGGCGGGTCCACCAACACGATCCTGCACCTGCTCGCCGCCGCCACCGAGGGCGGCGTCGACTTCGGGCTCGCCGACATCGACGCGATCTCCCGCCGCGTCCCGTGCGTCTGCAAGCTGGCCCCCGCCACCGCCAAGTACCACGTCGAGGACTGCCACCGTGCCGGCGGCATCCCGGCCCTGCTGGGCGAGCTGAACCGCGCCGGCCTGCTGAACGCGTCGGCCCACTCGGTCCACTCCGCGTCCCTCGACGAGTTCCTCGCCAAGTGGGACGTCCGCTCCCCCGACGTCCTGCCTGAGGCCGTCGAGCTGTTCCACGCCGCGCCCGGCGGCGTCCGCAGCACCTCGGCGTTCTCGCAGAGCGCCCGCTGGGAGTCGCTCGACCTCGACCGCGAGAACGGCTGCATCCGCTCCGCCGAGCACGCCTACACCGCCGACGGCGGCCTGGCCGTCCTGCGCGGCAACATCGCCCCCGACGGCGCGATCGTCAAGACCGCCGGGGTGGACGAGGAGCTGTGGACCTTCACCGGCCCCGCCGTCGTCTTCGAGTCGCAGGACGACGCCGTCGAGGGCATCCTCGGCGGCAAGATCAAGGCCGGCGACGTCATCGTGATCCGCTACGAGGGCCCGAAGGGCGGGCCCGGCATGCAGGAGATGCTGTACCCGACGAGCTTCCTCAAGGGCCGCGGGCTCGGCAAGGCGTGCGCGCTGATCACCGACGGCCGGTTCTCCGGCGGCACGTCCGGGCTGTCCATCGGGCACGCCTCCCCCGAGGCCGCGGGCGGCGGGATCATCGCCCTCGTCGAGGACGGCGACCGCGTCGTGATCGACATCCCGAACCGCGTGCTGGAGCTGGACGTCCCGGCCGACGAGCTGGAGATCCGCCGCGAGAAGCTGCTCGCCGACCTCGGCGGCTACCGGCCCCGCGACCGCCACCGCCCGGTGAGCGCCGCCCTGCGCGCCTACGCCGCGATGGCCACGTCCGCCTCGACCGGCGCCGCGCGCGACGTCTCCCAGCTCGACCGCCTCAACGGCTGAGCGGTTACCTGGCGGGTAATCGCGGTCATTCCCCGCCTGGGGCAAAGTGGTGGGTGTCGGGCGAACCAGGCCCGGCCCCACCACTGAAGGAGACCGCGATGACCGCCTACGCCCTTGCCCACATGACCCCCCAGCCGCCGCTGCCCGAGGACGTCTTCGTCTACATGGAGAGCATCCAGGAGACCATGGACCCGTTCGGCGGCCGGTTCATCGTGCACGCCAGCGAGACCGAGGTGGTCGAGGGCCCGTTCGACGGCGCCTACGTCATCCTCGAGTTCCCCGACATGGACAAGGCCCGCGACTGGTACAACTCGGACGCCTACCAGGCGATCGCGGCGAAGCGCAGCGACCACATTCCCGGACACCTCGTGCTGCTCCAGGGCGTCCCGCGGGACTACGACGTCGCCGCGACCGGCAAGGCGCTGCGCGCGGCCCAGGCCGGTTGACCGGTCAGGCACTGACCGGTCGGCAACAGAGCAGGTCGGCGGTCAGGAGCAGCAGCCCCCGCCACAGCAGCCCCCGCCCCCGCTCGGCGGGGACTGGGGAGCCCCACCGCGGGAGGAGCCGGTGACGGCGACCGTGGACAGGAGCTTGACGGTGTCGTCGTGGCCGTCCGGGCACGGGGCCGGGTCGGACGCGTTGATCATCGGGCGGGAGACCTCGAAGGTCGACCCGCACGCGCGGCAGCGGTAGTCATAGCGAGGCACGCCCCCAGGATACGTCCCCCCGGTGTGCGCGTCAGGCCGCGGGCTCGGTGACATAGGCGGCCCACTGCGGGTCGCCGTCGTTGACGAGGCCGATGAGCCGCCAGTGCGCGCCCCTCGGAACGGCCGGGGTGACGCTGAGCGTCCAGCCCAGCTCCGACAGCAGGCGGTCGGCCTTGCTGTGGTTGCACGTCATGCACGAGGCGACGCAGTTCTCCCACACGTGCTGGCCGCCTCGGCTGCGCGGATGGACGTGGTCGATCGTCTCGGCGCGGCGCCCGCAGTAGACGCAGCGGAAGTTGTCGCGGCGCATCAGCGCCGCGCGGGTCAGGGGCACGCGGGTGCGAAAGGGGATGCGGACGTAGCGGCGGAGCCGGATGACGGACGGGATCTCGACCGTCATCGTGGCCGAGTGGAGCACGGCACCGGAGGTGTCGTGATGGACGATCTCCGCCTTCTCGCGAAGCACGAGGCAGACCGCCCTCCGCAGAGGAAGCGTGGTGAGGGGTTCGTACGTCGCGTTGAGGAGGAGGACCTGTCGCATCAGACGCCCTCCGCCGGGCCGCGTTCTGCGTTCGCCTCGGTGGTCGCGGCGCAGCGCGCCTCCCACCGAGGCCCGATTATCGTCTCCGGCACCTGCGCACTCGCCATGAGGACCTCCCCAGGGGCGAACCGACCAGAATCAGTGTGGCGTCTGAGGGAGGTCGTCCGCTACCCCAATAATCCCCATCCGCACACCGCTCGAACACGGAACCCGCGGGGAGTACCGGGGCGGGCAGCGCTAAACGCCCAATAAAGTGCATCCATGACGCCGTATCCGTCCGCGCAGCGCCAGGACATCGTCGAGGACATCCACGGCCACCGGGTCGCCGACCCCTACCGCTGGCTGGAGGACCCGGACAGCGCCGAGACCGCCGAGTGGCGCGCCGCGCAGGACCGGCTCTTCCACGAGACCATCGACACGCTGCCCGGCCGGGACGCCCTGCGGGCCCGCCTGCTCGAACTGCTCGGCGCGGGAAGCGTCGGAGCCCCCGTGTGGCGGGGCCAGCGGCGCTTCTTCACCCGCCGCTCCGCCGACCAGGAGCACCCGGTGCTCTACACCGTCGACCCCGACGGCTCCGAACGCGCCCTGGTCGACCCCATGGCCCTCGACCCCGCCGGGACGACGACGCTGGACGGCTGGCAGCCCGACAAGGAGGGCCGCCTCCTCGCGTACAAGGTGTCGACCGGCGGCGACGAGGAGTCGCTGCTGTACGTCATCGACGTCGCCACGGGAGACCGGGTGGAGGGGCCCATCGACCGGGCCCGGTACTCCTCGGTGGCCTGGCTGCCGGGCGGCGAGGCGTACTACTACACGCGCCGCCTGCCCGCGGAGGACGTCCCGGCGGGCGAGGAGCAGTACCACCGCCGCGTCTACCTGCACCGCGTCGGCACCGAACCCGACGCCCACGACGTGCTGGTCTTCGGCGACGGCCTGGACAAGACCAACTACTACGGGGTCGGCGTCAGCCGCGACGGCCGCTGGCTCACGATCTCCGCGTCGCAGGGCACCGCGCCCCGCAACGACCTGTGGATCGCCGACCTGACCGCGTCCGCCCCCGAGGCGCCCGCGCTGCGGGCCGTGCAGGAGGGCGTCGACGCCTCCACCGGCGTCCACGTGGGCCGCGACGGCCGCGCCTACGTCTTCACCGACCGCGACGCGCCCCGGTCCCGCCTGTGCGTCGCCGACCCGTCCGACCTCTCCTACGAGACGTGGCGGGACCTGCTCCCCCAGGACGCCGAGGCCGTCCTGACCGACTTCGCGATCCTGGACGGCCTGGAGCGCCCCGTCCTGCTCGCCGGGTGGACCCGCCACGCGATCAGTGAGATCACCGTCCACGACCTGGCGTCCGGGGAGCGGCTCGGCGCCGTCCCGACCCCCGGCCTCGGTTCCATCGGCGGCATCGTCGAGCGGCCCGAGGGCGGGCACGAGGCCTGGTTCGGCTACACCGACGGCGTGACCCCCTCCTCCGTCCTGCGCTACGACGCGCGCACCGGCGAGACGACGCCGTGGGCGTCCGCGCCGGGCACGGTCGACGTCCCCGAGATCGAGACGCGCCAGGTCGTCTACACCTCCCGGGACGGGACGCGGGTGCGCATGCTCGTCTCGTCCCGTCCGGGCCTGACCGGGCCGCGCCCCGCGATCCTCTACGGCTACGGCGGGTTCAACATCTCGCTCACGCCGTCCTACTCGGCGAGCATCCTCGCGTGGGTCGAGGCCGGCGGCGTCTACGCGGTCGCCAACCTGCGCGGCGGCTCCGAGGAAGGCGAGCAGTGGCACCGCGCCGGCATGCGGGACCGCAAGCAGAACGTCTTCGACGACTTCCACGCCGCCGCCGAGAAGCTGATCGCGGACGGCCTCACCACGCCGTCCCAGCTCGCGATCTCCGGCGGCTCCAACGGCGGCCTCCTCGTCGGCGCCGCCCTCACCCAGCGCCCCGACCTCTACCGGGCGGTGGTGTGCTCCGCGCCGCTCCTGGACATGGTCCGCTACGAGCGCTTCGGCCTCGGCCAGACCTGGAACGACGAGTACGGGACGGCCGACGACCCCGAGGAGTTCGGCTGGCTCATCGGCTACTCGCCCTACCACCGCGTCAGCCCCGGCACCGCCTACCCGGCCGTCCTGTTCACCACGTTCGGCAGCGACACCCGCGTGGACCCCCTCCACGCCCGCAAGATGTGCGCCGCCCTCCAGCACGCGACCACGTCCGAAGCCCCGATCCTCCTGCGCGACGAAGCCGAGGTGGGCCACGCCGCCCGCTCGGTGACCCGCTCGGCCGACCTCACCGCCGACACCCTCACCTTCCTGGCCGCCCAGACCGGTCTCGTGCCTATGGCAGTGCTCTCCTCCTTCGGGCCCTGAGGGCCCTCCATCGTCGATCACTGCGGGCGATCGCTGGCATCGCTCCGACTCGCCTTGCGGCTCGCTGCGCGATCAGGTTCTCGCTTCGCTTGAACCTGCCTTCGGACGCGATCGCGACTTCTCAGGTTGTTGGGTGGTTGCTCCCAAGGCCGGGGTTGGCGCCGTGACGGCATTTGTCGCTGTCAGCTCTCCGCCGTTGGGGGTGGCGGGCTTCCAACGCCTGGTGCTGGGGGCGCCTGCTGGCATTGCTTGGGCTCGCTGCGCGAGCAGGTTGCGGTCCGCTTGAGCCTGCCTTCGGAGGCGGGCGCGGTTGTCAGGTGGGGGTTGTGGCAGTGCTCTTCTCTGGTGGAGAAGAGCACTGCTACACGTGTCAGCGCAGTGGCTTTTGGATGTAGATGTTGACTATTCCGCCTATGGTTTCGCGGCGGGTCTCCGTCCAGCCGAACTTGCGGTAGAGGGCCAGGGCGGGGGACTGGAACTCGGTGGTGTCGGCGCGCAGGATGCGGTAGCCGTACTCCACCGCGCGTTCCTCCAGGGCCTGGACCAGTGCGGTGCCGTAGCCCCGGCGCTGGACCGCCGGCAGGACGCGCAGGCGCACCATCTCGGCGACGTCGAGGGTCGGGTTGCCGGGGGCGTAGCCGCCGTAGGCGCGGGCGTGGCCGCCCGGGATCAGGTCGGCGCGGCGCAGGCCGCCCATCGCGACCACCCTGCCGGCGAGCTCGCCGACGAGGAACTCGCCGTTGTTGCGGAGATAGATGTCCTCCATGCGGAAGAAGTCGTGGTCGTAGTAGACGCCGTCGCCGGGGCGCAGGCCGACCTGGGCCAGGCCCTCCTGGTGCAGGGCCAGGACGACGCCGTGGTCGGTCGCGTGGTACCTGCGGATCCGCAGGTCGCCGTAGCGCCATTCGGGGGGATCGTCCTCGAGCCGGACGAGCGTGGGGTGGCCCTGCCAGGAGGCGTTGTCGGCGCTCATCCCGGTCAGACCTGTTCCCCCGGGCGGACGGCGGCGGGCGGATCCTGGGTGGGGCTCTTCACGGACGGGCCGGAGAGGGCCTCGTAGAAGTCCTGCAGCTCCGGGATCTGGCCGTGCTTGGTCGCGACCGCCGCGCCAATCTGCCGGGCGCGGTGCACGAGGATGTCGGACCGGTGGTCGGCGGGCAGGTCGAAGATGGCCTCCCGGCCGGCCGTCAGCGCGGCCTCGGGGTGGCCGGCGTGCAGCTTGCACATCGCCCGGTCGAGCCGCACCAGGGTGAGGTCGACGCGGTCGGTGGGCGAGTACAGGGTGAGGGCGTGGCTGAGCACCTCGTCGCCCTGCCTGTGGTCGCCGAGGTTGGTGAACGTGTCGCCCTCGTAGAAGGCCATCTGCCGGTCGGTGAACCCGAACACCAGGTCGGAGGTGTCGGTCTTGGAGAGCTGGTCGAACACCGAGCGGCCGCGCACGAGCGCGCGGCGGGCGCTGGGGGCGGCGTCCCCGCGGCCGCGCATCGCCAGCATGCCGAGCGCGCGCGCCTCCACGGCGGGGGCCATGGCGGCGGCGACGCCGGGGGTGCGGCCGGCGTGGTCCTGCGCCTTGCGGGCCAGGTGCAGCGCCTCGCGCGGGTCGCCGTAGTACATCGGCACGAGCGACTCGCGGACGGTCACCCAGGCGCGCAGCTGGCGGTCGCCGGTCTCGTCGGCGGCGGTCCGCGCGGTCCGGAAGAACGAGCGGGCGAGCCGGTGGTCGCCCAGGTTGATCATGATGAGCCCGGACAGCCCGGACAGCTGCGCGGCGATCCGGCACAGGCGTTCCTGCAGCTCGACCGGCTGGCGCTTGTCGCACATGCGCCGCACCTCGCTGAAGTCGAGCAGCACGTCGCAGAGCATCCGGAGGGACGGGGTCGCCTGGTACTGCCGGCCGTAGCCGTAGGTGGTCTCCTCCCACTGGTCGAGCATGGTCGGCGAGACGGTCGCGCCGACGAGCGTGTCGTCCATCTTGCGGCGCAGGTTGTCGACGGCCCCAAGGAACTGACCGTCGAGCGCCACGCCCGCTCCGGCCAGCAGCTGCAGAAGGGTCCTACGAAGCACGATGTCCTCCTCTCCCACATCAATGGTCAGGGGGCCGTCGGCGCGGTCATGGCCCCGCAGGTCGTTGACGGTCGCCCAGGGGCGCTCCTCGCTCCTGGGCACGATCGCCCCGACGATGGCGTCGGGGTCGGGTACCGGACGCTGGTCCGGCGCGCGCGGCTGCGGGACGCTCGCGGCGCCCGCCCGGGTCGCGTGCCCGCGGCCGCAGATGCAGGGACTCTGGTAGTCGAGGGCGTCGGGCTCCACCCTGTAGACGGCGCACAGGTAGTGCAGGTACTCCGGGCCGGGTCGCTTGTAGCCGCTCTCGTACGCGGACAGCAGCGTCTCCCCGAGTCGCGGCGGCGGCTTGCCGTCGACCTCGTAGAGCGCCTTGACCTGCGCCACGATGTCGGAGAGCGCGACGCCGTGGGCCAGCCGGTGCGCCTTGATCCGGCTGGTCCCGAACAGCGGCCCGCACTGCTCGTGGATCTCCTGCGCGATCGCCACCGGGCCCCGTCCTCGCGCCAGGGCGTGCGCGCGGATCCGGCGAGCGACGTCCGTTTCTCTCCGCGGGGGGTCCGACATCCGGCGCCTCCTCCGGTCGTGCCGGAACGCCGTCCCCTCGGGGGGTGGACGACCGTTCCGACCGCGGCGACCGGTCGATTTGGCCACAACAGATAATCTCTTGCGCACGCAGCGTAATCCTCGTCACAGTCCCCGCCAAGCGATTCCGGAGAAGTGATGAGGGCCGGGACGCGCTCCGCACCCCGTGGGTAGAGAATCTTCCTCCGCAGGGAGGAGGACTTCTCCTGAGGTGGGGAAATCCGGTTCTTCGGCCCCCGGCCGCCCCCTTGACCGGTCAGTGTGAGTGTTGGAAATCTCTCGTGTTGTGATCGAGCGAATCCGGAGAGTCGATCATCTGGATCGACCGGCACTGTGCTCGCGGGCGCTCCGCCCGCCGATGGAGGGGGTGCGAAGGTGGTCAGCGACAGACGCGTCGGCTACCTCGAAGAGCTGGAACACGAACTCGACACGCGGGGCCTCGTCGCGCGCGTCGTCAGGACCCGCTCGGGGCCGGCCTTCCTGAGGGTCGTGAACCCCGAGGCCGCGAGCCTCGCGGAGGACGTCACCTGCGCGCCGGCCCCCGAGACCAAGGACCACTACTTCTGGTGGTCCTGGGGCGAGCGCATGCACCGCGTCGACGACGTCGGCGGAGCGGCCCTCAAGCTGGCGCACGTCCTCCAGCCGCTCGCCGCGAGGTGAGCTGACTCACTCCGGGCCCCCGGGCCCGAGCACCGTCACCGACCCGGGCGCCCGCCGGCAGGGCGCCCACCAGGCCGGGCGTGTCCCGCGAGGCCGCGGCGAAGGGCGCGGCAGCCGCGGACCCCGCGGGACACGTTCGCCCGGCAGGCCCCCTCCCCGGCCGGTCCCCGCCGCCGGCCCCGGCGTTCGTATGAACCGGTCGGAACCGTCCCCTACGATCGGGCTCGTACCCGCCGCAGGTCCACGGCGAGTTGGCGGGGAACCGCAATGGCCGGGGAGGGTCTGCCACACCATGTCTCTGTTCGCGTCGATCAGCGTGCCGCTCGCCGTGTCGCCGGTCGCCAAGCCGTTCCTGCCCTGGGCCGAGAAGGGCACCCCCGAGGCCGCCTGCAAGAACACGGACCCCAGCGTCTCGTGCCGGCTGGTCTGGAACATCTCGAAGAACACCGACTTCACCCAGTTCTGGGCGACCTGGCTGGACAAGCCGCTCACCACGCTGCTGTGGATCATCGTGACCTTCGTGGTCGCGCTGATCGTGAAGAACATCGCGCACCGGATGATCACCAAGGTCACGCTGCGGATGGCCGAGGGCACGATGTCGGAGAAGGTCCGGGAGCGGTCCCGGACGGTCTTCGAGGGCAGCCCCGCGCTGCTCAACAGGCGGCGCGCCCAGCGGGCCCAGACGCTCGGCTCGGTGCTGCGCTCCATCGCGTCCATCATCATCATGGGGACGGCCGCGTTCAGCATCCTCGGCTCGCTCGGCCTCAACCTCGCCCCCATCCTCGCCAGCGCCAGCGTGATCGGCGTCGCGGTCGGCTTCGGCGCGCAGAACATCGTCAAGGACTTCCTCGCCGGGCTGTTCATGCTGCTGGAGGACCAGTACGGCGTCGGCGACGTCATCGACGTGGGCAGCGCCAAGGGGACGGTCGAGGCCGTCACCCTGCGGGTCACCCGCATGCGGGACGTCAACGGCGTCGTCTGGTACGTCCCGAACGGCGAGATCAAGAAGGTCGGGAACGAGTCGCAGAACTGGGGACGCGCCGTCCTGGACATCCCGGTCGACATCAACGAGGACACCGAGAAGGTCAAGGAGATCCTGCAGGCCACCGCCGACGAGCTGGCCGCGGACGGGGCGTGGCACGACCTCGTCCTGGAGCAGCCGTCGGTGTGGGGCGTGCAGGCCCTCGCCGGCGACGCCGTCGTGATCCGCGTCGTGCTCAAGACGGCGCCGGGCAAGCAGGGCGACATCGCCCGCGAGCTGCGCGAACGCGTCAAGCGGGCGTTCGACGAGGCGGGCGTCACGGTCGCCACCCCCGCGCCCTAGCCGCATTCCCAGTGGATCAAGGTGAGGAAGAGGGCGCGTCTCACATAGGGTGGGGGCGCTATGGCTGAACAGGTGACCTTCTACGAAGCGGTCGGCGGCGAGGAGACCTTCCACCGGCTGGTGCACCGCTTCTACCAGGGGGTCGCGGACGACCCCGACCTCCGCGCCCTCTATCCCGAGGAGGACCTCGGTCCCGCCGAGGAGAGGCTGCGGCTCTTCCTGATCCAGTACTGGGGCGGTCCCAACACCTACAGCACTCAGCGCGGGCACCCGAGGCTGAGGATGCGTCACGTGCCCTTCGTCATCGGCGCGGCCGAGCGGGACGCGTGGCTGCGGCACATGCGGGTCGCGGTGGACGAGCTCGGGCTTCCGGAAGACCTGGAGAAGCAGCTCTGGGCCTACTTCACCATGGCGGCGCAGAGCATGGTGAACGCCCCGACGTGAGCGGGTAGAGCGCCCCGTATGACGCGAATCCCGTGGTGGCGCAACGCCGTCGTGTACGAAATCTACGTCCGCAGTTTCGCCGACGCCGACGGGAACGGCGAAGGCGATCTCCAAGGGGTCCGGTCCCGGCTCGGCCACCTGCGAGATCTCGGTGTGGACGCGCTGTGGCTCACCCCCTTCTACACCTCCCCCCTGACGGACGGCGGCTACGACGTGGCCGACTACCGCGACGTCGATCCCCGGTTCGGCACGCTGGACGATTTCGACGCCCTCGTGGCGGACGTGCACGCCCACGGGATGCGGCTGATCGTCGACATCGTCCCGAACCACTCCTCCGACCGGCATCGCTGGTTCCGGGAGGCGCTCGCGGCTCCGCCCGGGTCGCCCGCACGCTCCCGCTACATCTTCCGCGCCGGCAAGCCAGGGGAACGTCCCGGCGAGGCCGCCCCACCGAACGACTGGCCGTCGGCGTTCGGCGGCCCCGCCTGGACGCGGCTGGACGACGGCGAGTGGTACCTGCACCTGTACGCGCCCGAGCAGCCCGACCTCAACTGGCGCAACCCCGAGGTGCGGCACGAGTTCGAGGACATCCTGCGGTTCTGGCTCGACCGCGGCGTGGACGGCTTCCGCATCGACGTCGCCGCCGGACTGTTCAAGGACGAGTCGTTCCGCGACCTCCGCGGCCAGGACCGGGACATGGTGAACGGGCCCATGTACAGCCGCCCGGAAGTCCACGACGTGTACCGGAGATGGCGCCAGATCCTCGACGAGTACGACGGCGACCGCATGGCCATAGGCGAGGTGTGGACGGACGGTCCGGAAGACCTCGCCCTCTACCTGCGTCCAGACGAACTGCACCAGGTGTTCCAGTTCGACCTGCAGCTTGCCCCGTGGTCGGCCATGGCGTTCCGCGAAGTGATCGACGCAGCGTTGAAGGCCGTCGCCCCCATGGGCGCCGCCCCCACATGGGTGCTGTCGAGCCACGACTCCGTCCGCCACGTCACCCGCTACGAGCAGCGGGACGGCTTCCAGGGCATCGGGCACGCCAGAGCCAAGGCCGCGCTACTGCTGCTCTTGGCGCTCCCCGGGTCGGCCTACCTGTACCAGGGCGAGGAACTGGGACTGCCCGAGGTGACGGATCTGCCTGACGACGCCAGGCAGGACCCCATCTTCAAGCGCACGAACGGGCAGACCGCAGGACGCGACGGCTGCCGGGTACCGCTGCCGTGGTCGGGCCGCGCCGAGCCTTATGGCTTCTCCCCTGACGGCGTCCGGCCGTGGCTGCCGATGCCGGAGCGGTGGGCGTCGATGACCGCCGAGGCGCAGGCGTCCGACCCGTCCTCCATGCTGAGCTGGTACCGCGAGGCCCTCGCGCTGCGGCGCCGCCTGCACGGCGGCCTCCCCGATGACCTGGAGTGGCTCGACTCCCCCGAGACCGCCCTCTTCTTCCGGCGCGGTTCTCTGATCCTGGCCCTCAACTGCGGCGAGAACCCTGTGCGCCTCCCCGAGGGCACGCCGCTCCTGACCAGCACGCCCCTCTACGGCGACCTGCTTCCCGGCAACACCGCCGCGTGGCTGAGCGTCCCCTGAACGCAGGACGCGGTGCGCCGGTCCGTGCGAGGGGTCAACGCACGGACCGGCACACCGCGGTCCTTCGCCGAAAGGCGCTTCCGGCTACAGCGGCGGGCGCTGGAGCTGGAGCGGGTCGTCGGCCATCGGGGCCGACTTGAGGGTCTGCATGCCGGTTCCGACGCCCGCCCAGCGCTTGACGTCGGACATCGCCTTGGTCTGCTGGTCACCGGACAGCTTGGCGATGAGGCGGCCGCTGTGGTTCATGCCCGGAGCGACGTAGACCGCCGAGTCGCGGCTGCCGCGCCCGAGGCGGAACGGCTCGGAACCCCACGGGTCGTTGGCGCCGTACAGGAACAGCATGTGGTTGGCGTTCCCGCGCACCCAGCGGTCGATGTCGCGCATGGCACGGCCGTTGTCGAACCGCATGGCGATGTCACGCGGGACGTAGGTGCGCGGCTGGTAGCTGTCCTCGTACCGCAGCAGCGGCCGCAGGTGCTTGAACTTCGGCGTCGGCCAGCCCAGCTGCGTCCCCGCCTGGTAATAGTACGGGATGTACGGGGCGAGGCCCTGGTCGCTGTAGAACGAGAGCCCGGAGATGTTGTCGAGCGTCTCGTAGAGCTGGTCGTCCGTGGCGTCCTTCGCGTTCGGCAGCGCCGCGCAGGCGGACTGCAGGCTGTACTGCCAGAAGCCCCACTCGTAGTCCATCACCGAGTTCTCGAACGCGCGGTCCTGGGTGCGCAGGATGTCGAACGTCCAGCCGTTCTCGTCCGCGGCGGCCTTGAAGCGCTTGAGCATCTCGGTGCGGCGTTCGAGGAACTTGCGCGCGAGCGCCTTGACGTTCGCGCGGCACACGGGGTCGGAGCCGACCGTCTGGAAGAACTTGTCGTAGGCGCGGTCGTCGTTGTTGTTGACGTCGTTCGGCGCCACGTACACGACGCTGCCGTCGACGTCCCGCGGGTAGAACCGCTTGTGGTAGACGGCCGTCATGCCGCCCTTGCTGGCCCCCGTCGAGATCCACTTGCCCTGGTAGATGGTCTTCAGGGCGCCGATCAGCCGGTGCTCGTCGGTGGCCGCCTGCCAGATCGTGTCCTTCTTCCAGTCCGTCGGCTCGGGACGGGACGGGGTGAAGTACCGGTACTCGACCGAGATCTGGTTGCCGTCGACCAGCGCCGTCGGCTCGGAGGTGAACATCGTCTCCGGCGTGTTGTACCCGCTGGTGTAGAGCACCATGGGACGGTCCGCCGACTTGTGCTGCAACATGATGCGCTGCTCGAACCACTGCCCCCGCGGGTTGCGGTGGTCGACAGGCTGCCGGTACTCCAGCCAGAACCAGCGCTGGCCGGGCAGGGTGGACGGCTTCTCCGTCACCCGCATGCCGGGGATCGCCTTCAGCTGGGCGAGGATGTCGCCCGCCTGGGCGGCGCCGGCCTTCGCCGTGCCCGCCTGAGCCGTGGCCGCGGCCTGCGCCGCGGTGGCGCCCGCCCCGGTCATGCCCGCGGCGAGCAGCAGTGCCATGGCTCCTCGTGAGACGCGCCGCATTGTGCCCCTTTCACGTGGGTTCTCCACATTCGCGTCGCGACCCTAGAGGGAGAAGCCCGGCTAAAACGGATTGCTGTTGGGCTTGTTACCTATCCGTGACAGGTCGGTTGTCACCCGATCAGACCGGAAAACAACCCCCAAGAGGGGCGGAAGCGTGATCAGGTACGCATTGGCGTTCACGCTGGGAGAACGCGGGGCGGCACGGTGGGCCTCGATCACGTCCGGAACGGCGACCAACGGGGAGCGGAGATCAGCTCGCCCCGGGCAGACGACCTGCGGAGGGCCGACCCTTCGACCGAGCGCGAGGCATCGGCAAGCCTGACGGGCACGCGGGTGCCGACGAAACGTCCGCCGGGGCGTGCAGGGATGGGGCCGAGCGGAGGATCAGGTGGGAGGGGCGAGGGCGAAGCCGTCGTCCCACGGGGCCAGGCGTTCGAAGAGCCGCTCGTCGTGCCAGCGCCCGTCCAGGTGGATGTGGCGGCGGGCTGTCCCCACGGGCGTGAACCCGTTGCGTTCGAGCACCCGCTGAGAAGCGACGTTGTCGACTCTCGTGAACGCCTCGACGCGGTGCAGGCGGAGCGCGCCGAACGCGACGTCCAGTGCCTGCCTGACGGCCTCGGTGGCGACGCCCCTGCCGGCGTGCGCGCGCGCCACCCAGTAGCCGACGAAGCAGCTCTGGAGAGGGCCGCGCAGGATGTTGTTGAGCGTGATGCGCCCGGCGACCTCGCCGTCGACGAGGATGACGCCCGGCCACATCTCCCCCGCCGCGTACGCCTCGACCAGGTCGCGCAGGTTGTCGCGCTGGCCGTCGACGGTGAAGTACGCCTCCCCCCGCTCCGGCTCCCAGGGACGCAGGTAGGCGCGGTTCTCCCGGTACAGCGCCGCGAGCGCCTCCGCGTCCGCGATCTGGACGGCGCGCAGGCGCACCCCCACCCGACGTCCGTCGAGCGCGGGCGGGGGGCCGGCGAGCGCCGTCATGCGCGGGGCACCACGTACCGCCCGATGAACTCGCGTTCCTCCGGGGTGAAGCGGCGCAGGCGGTTCGCCTCCACGTCGAACGCGACGAGCGTCGAGGTCGCCTCCGCGTACACGTGGTCGTCGTCCCGCACCTCGTAGGCCAGCTTGAACGACGCGGCGCGGGCCTCGGTCACCCACGTCTCCACCCGGATCGGGTAGACGGTCGGGAGCAGCGGATACCGGTAGTCGATCTCGTGCCGGGAGATCACCATGCCGCGCACGGGCGGCTCCCCCTTGCGCACCGGGTCGCCGTGGAACATCTCCAGCCGCGCGTCCTCCAGGTAGCCGAGGAACTTGACGTTGTTCACGTGTCCCTGGGAGTCGATGTCACCGAACCGGATCTTGAACTCGTAGACGTGGCGGTACTCGGCCGCGGGCAACTGCTGCATGTCCTCGCCTGGGTACGGGAAACCGGGGGGTCGGCCCGATGCTACCGGGCGCGGCCGCGGTCCCTGACAAGGCAGGGTCGCTCCAGGTCGAACCACCAGTCCGGAACCACGCGCCTCGCCACCGCGGGGAGATCCTCCAACGTCCACCCAAACGGCAACGCCTCCGCTCGGAAACACGAACAGCCGAAAACACGACCCCGCCCAGGCCAGATCGACCGGCTGCGCCGCGGGCCAGTACGCGGAGGGGGCGCGGTTCGTGCGGCGGGACCAGCCGGGAATGCGAGCGGCCGGACCAGAACGCCCAGGTGAGCGAACGCCGGGGAACAGGAGCGGCCGGGAACACGTACTGCTGAGGACGCGGACGGCCGCGCGATCGGTGATCGCGCGGCCGTTCGGGGATGCGTGGGTCAGTCGCGCTTCAGCTTGCGGTGGGTGACCCGGTGCGGGCGGGCGGCGTCGGCGCCCAGCCGCTCGATCTTGTTCTTCTCGTAGTCGGCGAAGTTGCCCTCGAACCAGAACCAGTTCGAGCCCTCCTCCCACGCGAGGATGTGCGTGGCGATGCGGTCGAGGAACCACCGGTCGTGCGAGGTGATCACAGCGCACCCGGGGAACTCCAGGAGGGCGTTCTCCAGGCTGGACAGGGTCTCGGTGTCGAGGTCGTTGGTCGGCTCGTCCAGCAGCAGGACGTTGCCGCCCTGCTTGAGCGTCAGCGCCAGGTTGAGCCGGTTGCGCTCGCCGCCGGACAGGACGCCGGAGGGCTTCTGCTGGTCGGGGCCCTTGAACCCGAACGCCGCGACGTACGCGCGGGACGGCATCTCGACCTGGCCGACGTTGATGTGGTCCAGGCCGTCCGAGACGACCTCCCACACCGTCTTCTTCGGGTCGATGCCGCCGCGGCCCTGGTCGACGTAGGAGATCTTGACGGTCTCGCCGACCCGCAGGTCGCCGGCGTCCGGGTGCTCCTCCCCGACGATCATGCGGAAGAGCGTGGTCTTGCCGACGCCGTTCGGGCCGATGACGCCGACGATGCCGTTCGGGGGCAGGTTGAACGTCAGGCCGTCCATCAGGAGCCGGTCGTCGAAGCCCTTGTTCAGCTTGTCGGCGACGATCACCGTGTTGCCCAGGCGCGGGCCCGGCGGGATCTGGATCTCCTCGAAGTCGAGCTTGCGGTACTTGTCGGCCTCGGCGGCCATCTCCTCGTACCGCTCAAGGCGGGCCTTGCTCTTGGTCTGGCGGGCCTTGGGGTTCGAGCGCACCCACTCCAGCTCGTCCTGGAGGCGCTTCTTGCGCTTGGCGTCCTTGTTGCCCTCGACCTTGAGCCGCTCGGCCTTCTTCTCCAGGTAGACGGAGTAGTTGCCCTCGTAGGGGTAGCAGCGGCCCCGGTCGAGCTCCAGGATCCAGGTCGCCACGTTGTCGAGGAAGTACCGGTCGTGCGTGACGGCCAGGACGGTGCCCTCGTACTTGGCGAGGAACTGCTCCAGCCACTGGACGCTCTCGGCGTCCAGGTGGTTGGTGGGCTCGTCCAGCAGCAGCAGGTCGGGCGCCTCCAGCAGCAGCTTGCACAGCGCGACGCGCCGGCGCTCGCCACCCGACAGCTTCGACACCTCGGCGTCGCCGGGCGGGCAGCGCAGCGCGTCCATCGCCTGGTCGAGCTGGCTGTCGAGGTCCCAGGCGTTGCGATGGTCGAGCTGCTCCTGCAGCTTGCCCATCTCCTCCATCAGCGCGTCGGAGTAGTCCGTCGCCATCAGCTCGGCGATCTCGTTGAACCGGTCGAGCATCGCCTTGGTCTCGGCGACGCCCTCCTGGACGTTCCCGAGGACGTCCTTCTCCTCGTTCAGGGGCGGCTCCTGCTGCAGCATTCCCACGCTGAAACCGGGCATGAGGCGCGCGTCGCCGTTCGAGGGCTGTTCCAGACCGGCCATCATGCGCAGCAGCGTCGACTTGCCGGTGCCGTTGGGCCCCAGGACCCCGATCTTCGCACCCGGAAGGAAATGCAGGGTGACGTCGTCAAGGACGACCTTGTCGCCATGTGCCTTGCGCACACGCTGCATCGTGTAGATGTACTCGGCCATATCGTCAAGACTAGGGGGTCCTGGAACCTGTTTTTCGCGTTGCCGCCTCAGTTGCCGGACGGCCTGGGGCCTTCCAGCGCGGGAAGGCACACCCGGTCGCGCCCCGAGGACTTCGCCCGGTAGAGCGCCAGGTCGGCCGCCGTCATGAGTTCCAGGAGGTCCTGGCCGTGGGTGCGGAACAGCGACACCCCCACGGAGACGGTGACGGTGACGGTGCCCTCCTCGGCCGGGACGGCGAGGCGGCGCACCCGTCCGCGGAGGCGTTCGGCGACGCGGCAGGCCTCCACGGTGTCGGCGCCCGGCAGCAGGACGACGAACTCCTCGCCCCCGAAGCGGCCCACCACGTCGTAGTCGCGCAGCTGGTGGCACAGGGTGCTCGCCACCCCCACCAGCACCTGGTCGCCGACCAGGTGGCCGTGGGTGTCGTTGACGCGCTTGAAATGGTCGATGTCGATCAGGAGGAGCGCGACGGCGTCGTGGGTGCGCTGGGCCCGGGAGAGCTCGGTGTCGGCCTCGCGCTGCCACGCGGCGGCGTTGAGCAGGCCCGTCTTGGCGTCGGTGCGCGCGGCCGCCTGGAGCTGCTGGTGCATCAGGCTGCGCTGCAGGAGCATCACCGGCGGAAGGGCGAGCAGGAGCAGGCCCAGTGACAGGGCGCTCGTAATCGCCACCAGGATGCCGACGCAGAGCTCCACCGTGTCGAGCAGGAGGCTCTCGCGCGTCCACAGGACGTCCCGCCACCGGCTCTCGGGATCGGCGGCGTGCGCGGCGACCGCGACGATCGCCGCGTTCACCACCGTGAACAGCGCCGCGCAGCCGACGGCCGCCGGGATGCCCGGGTAGCTCTCGACGACCCACTGCGGCGCCCCCTGCAGCGGGTCGGCCACCACCCGGTGGAACACCACCGACGCGCACGCCCCGGCGATCCCGAGCGCGGCGGCGACGACCGCCCGCCGGTAGATCAGCGTCCGCCGGACGCGGAACTGCAGCAGCGCCTGCATCGGCACCGGGACCAGCAGCGCGTACACCGGCGGCAGCAGGAGCGCGACCGGCAGCCACCAGGCCGACAGCAGGTCGCGCGCGACCCCCGCCGGCATCCCCAGCCTCCGCGTCGCCTCGATGCACACGGCGCCGCACGCCAGCAGCGCCCCGAAGGTCATCAGATCGTCGCCCCGGAACGGGGTCTCGACCAGCCCCGCGACGATCAGCCCCAGGTGGACGGCGACGACCACCGGCACGTAGACCGCGAGCAGGGACCGACGCCCAAGTCGCGCCCTGCGCCTCGGCCTGCGGACCAGCTCCCCACCACGGTCCTCGGCGGACGACTGCACTGCCGTCATCCTTCCCCCTTACGCGCATCACGTTGTGTAACACGATAGTTGCAACGTGTGCGGAACGGGCGTGAAACAGGTACGTTCGGGAACGCACATGCGGGTGACCGTTCTGATCACCGGTATCCGGGCCCGCTGATCCGCGGAGCCCGACCATCCTGAGGGGGACCACCATGCGCGGCGTTTCCTGGATCTGACCAGCAAGCAGCCACCCAAAACGCCGGGGGCGCGCGCTCACCGCTCCCACGGCCCACATCCCCCCACCGAACACTTTCGCCTCACCTCCAACTCCCACACCCGGCTCACGCCCGGCCCCAGCCGGGCCGCCCCGAGCACTGGCCGCACCTGGCCGCCACCCAGCCACCCCAAAACAGCGGGAGCAAGGAGCCAAAAGCCCACCACCCCACACCAAAGCCACCCCACCAGCGGCGCCCACTCGCCCCGAGCACACCCAGCCGAGCCGCTCCACCACGCACACATCCCCTGCTCACGCCTTACGACAGGCGGCGCCCGCGGCGAAACCAGCCCGACCACGCACGCCGCCCCACCACCGGCGCCCACTCGCCCCGAGCACACCCGGCGGAGCTTGCTCCGCCGCCGCGTGCATCCCTGGGTCACGCCGTGGGACAGGTCGCGCAGAGGAGCGTGGGTCGCTCGTCATTGCGCTAGGGCGCCCTGGAGAGAGCCGGTCGAGGGTCCCGCTGGCGCGTGCCCTTCTTTGGCTGCGTCGTGCGACGGGTGGGAGCGCGTATGGACCGAGCCAGGCCGAACCGCGCGTCGCCGCTTCTGTGGCAGCCGGGCGGCGTTCGGGGGTGCCGAGTGGGGCGGGTGGGTTCTCTCGGTGGGTGGGGTTAGGCGGCTTTGGGTTCGTCTTCTTCTGTGGGGGTGGTCAGGGCCCATTGGTCGGCGGTGTCGCGGGCCAGTTGGCGGTCTTCGTCGGTCAGGGGGCCGGTGCGTTGGGCGGGGCGGTAGTCGACGGTGCCGCGGGTCAGGTCGGGGCCCAGGGTGGTGGCCTCGACCTCGGCGGAGAAGCGCCACTGGTCGTCGCGTTCGTACTGGCGGATGCGCAGGCGGCCGGTGACCAGGACCGGCGTGCCGCGCTGGAGGTCGGACGCGTTGACGTTGTCGGCCAGGCCGCGCCAGCAGTTCACCGTGACGTACAGGGAATCGTCGTCCTGCCATTGGCCGGTCTGCCGGTCGAAGCGGCGGGGCGTGCAGCCCACCCGCAGCGACAGGAAGGGGTGGCCGTTGGCCGTCACGGCGTAGCGGGGCTCGGCCGCTACCCAGCCGGTGATGGTGACGTGCGCCTCGTTCATCGCGTCCTCCGTTGTCTCGCGTACGAGGACAACGGTGGCTCAGACGCGCAGGGCGGCGCCCGCGGTCGCGGAACTGTGGATAACTCAGCCGCGGCCGAGGGCGACGTCGACGTCCCGGCGGAAGCGGGCGTAGACCTCCAGGTCCTCCTCGATGGGGACGATCACCTTCTCGCGGGCGACGCGCTCGATGCCCTGGCGCATGTGCTGCTCCATCTTCTCGCCGTGCCTGGCGGACGACAGCGCGACCATGTTGCGGCACGCGGACGCGGTGAGCCAGCCCATGCCGAGCGTGCAGACGACCAGGATGGCGACGTAGGGGATCAGGCCCGCCTGGCCGATGAGGCCGTCCGGGTCGTCGCCGCCGAGGTCGAGCAGGCCGTAGGCGACGAGGAAGCCGATCCACACGACGCTGAGGGCGGCGACCAGGACGAGGAAGTACTGCCAGGTCTTGACCAGCCACCACCAGCGCGGCACCACGTTGAACGTGGGCAGGGCCTCCTTGAGGGACTCGCCGAGCGCCTCGGGGATCTCGGCGGCGTGGGAGCGGGCCGCGGCGCGGACGGAGCGGCCCCAGTGCGGCGGAAGCTCGGCGGTGACGCCCTCGGCGACGTTCTGGAGGGCGTTGTCCACGTCGCCCTGCTGGGCGCCGATCGGCCCGGTGAAGGCGTTGCGCAGTTCCTCGCGGAGCTCGGTGAGGCGCATCCGGCGCAGCGGGTCCGAGCGCAGCCGGGTGACCATGGCGGTGACGGGCCAGCCGATGAAGTCGGCGGCGCGCAGCTCGTAGGCGCTCTCCATGGCCTCGGCGACGGCGGGCGCGCCCGCGGCGTCGGTGAGGGACTGCAGGAGCTCGGCCTTGCGGCCGTCGTCGACCGTGACGGGCGGTTCGGCGTCGAAGCGGTAGGCGGTGAACCGCTCGGCGGCGCGGTCGACGTCGGCCGTCAGCCGCTCGGTGCGGGCCCGGCGGGCGGCGACGGTCTCGACGAGGGTGTCGCGGAAGCCGTGCACGCCGTCCTCGGCGACCGCGGAGGTGGTGACGATCCGCGGGTCGGCGAGCCCCTCGGCCTCCAGCAGGCGGCGCAGGTCGGCGACGCAGTCGTCGATCTCGTGGGGGGCGAGCCGGTCGACCTGGTTGAGGACGATCAGGGTGACGCCGGCGTGCCGGGCGAACGGGACGATGTAGTTGCGGTGCAGGGCGGCGTCGGCGTACTTCTGCGGGTCGACGACCCAGACCAGCAGGTCGGCGATGGTGACGAACCGGTCGACCTCGGCGCGGTGCATCGCCTGGATCGAGTCGTGGTCGGGCAGGTCGATCAGGACGAGGCCCTGCAGGGTGGCTTCGGCGCGCTCCAGGTCGAGGGCGCTGGCGCGGGCGTAGCGGTGGCGCTTGTCGACGTCGAGCCAGTCGAGGAGGGGGCCCGCGCCGTCCAGCCCCCAGACGCACGCGTGGGCCTTCGACGTCATCGGGCGGCGCATCCCGGTGGGCGACAGTTCGAGCCCGCAGATGGCGTTGAACAGGGAGGACTTGCCGCTGCCCGTGCCGCCCGCGAGGGTGACGACGGTGTGGTCGCCCGACAGCCGCAGCCGCTGGCCGGCGCGCCGCAGCAGCGCTCCGGCGTCGTCCAGGACGGGCTGGTCGAGCCGTCCGAGGCCGGCCTGGACGAGCCGGTCGAGCCCGTCGAGGCGCTCGACGAGTCCGGGCGGGCCGGCGGGCTCGGCGGGGGGAGCGGCTTCGGGCATGCCGGGGAGCGGGGTCTCGCCGGTTCCCGCCGTGGAGTTCGCGGGGATGGCCGAGGTGGTCATCGGGCAACCTCGAGGTTGTAGGTGGCCTGGTACAGCTGGACGGGGACGGTCTCGTCGGGGATGCCGGCGGAGTCGAGCACCTGCCCGAAGCGGATGGCCTCCTCGTCGAACAGCATCCCGATGCGGCTGCGCAGGTCGGCGCGGGCCTTGGCGCCCATGCCGCGCAGGGACTCGGCGCCGAACAGGGCCTTCAGCAGCCGCTGCGGGACGGCGCTGTTGCCGCCCTCCACGGCCACGTCGGACGTCCCGTACCCGAGCAGGCCGATCGTCAGGACGAGCGAGACCGCCTCGGTGTCGAACGAGACCAGCTTCGCGACGGAGCGCTTGGTGACGCCCTGGGTGCGGATCAGCTCCTGGACGTGGTCCTGCCAGGCGCTGACGGCCCGGGTGACGCGCCGCGACAGCTCCGGGGAGACGTGCCCGAGGCCGGCGTCGGCGCCGGCGAGCACCTGGGCGCCCGCCGGGTGCTCGCGCCAGCGGGCCATGACCTGCTCCGCGCCGTGCTCGGCGGACGCCATGATGAGCGATTCGAGGCCGCTGCGCAGCGCCGCCTTGAGGGCGCGGACGCGGGCCGGGCTGCGGTGGCGGCGGCTGGCGGCGCGGCCGCGCCGGGATCGCTGGACGTGCAGGGCGCGCAGCAGGTCGCCGGTGCCGGCGAAGTCCTGCCAGCGGGCCAGCACCTCGCCGCGCAGCAGCGAGCCGTTGCGGGTGGCCTCGTCCAGTTCGGCGAGGGCGGTGCCGTACCCGGCCTCGACCTCCCTGGCCAGCTCGGTGCGCCGCTCGACCTGCGCCTCGACCTGCCGGGCGAGCTCGGGGACGCGGGTGCGGAAGCTGTCCAGGACGGCGGCGAGGGTGTCGCTGACGACGATCTCGCGGTCCTCGGTGTCCTCGGCGACGCCGGTCAGCCAGTCGCGGATGTCCTCGACGGTCTCCTCGGGGAGGCGGCTCTCCTCGATCCGGGTCTCGGGGATGGTGAAGCGGCGCGCGTCGCCGACCTCGTGCTCGTCCAGCATCTCGGCGAAGTGCTCGACGATCTCGCCGCCGCCGGCGCCCGCGCCCTGCGGGACGCGCGACAGCACGACGCCGATCGTGGCGCCGTTCTCCTTGGCGCGCTGGAGCATCTGCCAGACCTGGGCGTCGGCGTAGCGGGCGGCGGTGGTGACGCACAGCCACAGGTCGGCGGCGGCCATCAGCTTGGTCGCGAACTCGTAGTGGTCTTCGAAGACGGAGTCGAAGTCGGGGCTGTCGAGGAGGGCGAGGCCGGGCGGCAGGACGTCGCTGGCGATGATGACCAGCTGGTCGCCCGCGATGGCGTCGGGCGCGGGGCCGCGGACCCGTCCCATGCCGGGCAGCATCGGCCCCTCCATGAACCACCGGACGTGGTCGGGGTGGCAGACGAGGATCGGGCTGCTGGTGGTGGGGCGCAGCACGCCGGTCGCGCTGACGCGGGCGCCGACGAGCGTGTTGACCAGGGTGGACTTGCCCGCGCCGGTGGAGCCGCCGAGCACCACGAGCATGGGGGCGCCGGACGCCTGGACGCGCGGCAGGACGTAGTCGACGAGCTGGGCGCGCAGTTCGTCGCGGGCCTCGCGGGCCTGTTCGACGCCGGGGACGTCCAGCAGGAGGTCGAACGCGCCGAGCTGTTCGCGCAGCGCGGTCAGGGCGCGGACCAGCTCGGCGCGGTTGACGGTCGCCCCGGCCTTGGGGGCGCGGCGCCGTCCGCGCCTGGGCCTGGCCTCGGCCTTCTCGCCGCTACCGGCCTCGTCGTCGGCCGCCTCGCCTTCGGGCGCCGCGTCGTCGTCGGCAGCGCCCTTCTCGGAGGTCTGCTTCCCGGCCGCCGCGCCGGGGCCTTCCGGGTCCTTCCCGGACGCGTCCTCGCCGCCCGTGGTCTCGCCGGACGCCGCGGCCTCGTCGGGGGCGGGCTCGCCGGCCCGGCCCGAGCCGGCGCCGGCCTCCTCGTCGTGGACCGTGCTCTGCTCTGCGGGGGGTGTCACGGATCCCGTCCCAAGTCCGCTCGAATCATGTCGATCTCTCGTGCCACGTTGACCACGTCGCCCACGACCACGATCGCCGGGGGCCGGACATCTCCGGCGGCCATCTCGTCGGCCACCGTGCCCAGCGTCGCCGTCAGCGCCCGCTGGCCGGGAAGGGTGCCGTCCTGCACCACGGCCACCGGCGTTCCGGACGACCGACCATAGCGCATGAGGGCCGCCGCGATGAGCGCCATCCGCTCCACCGCCATGAGCAGGACGATCGTGCCGTTCGCGCGGGCCAGCGCCTCCCAGTCGACGGTCGAGTCGGGGTGCCCGGGAGGGACGTGGGCGGAGACGACGTGGAACTCCTGCGCGACGCCCCGGTGGGTGACCGGGATGCCCGCGGCCGACGGAACGGCGACCGCGCTGGTGATGCCGGGGACGACCGTGACGGGGACGCCGTGGCGGGCGCAGTACAGGGCCTCCTCGCCGCCGCGCCCGAACACGAACGGGTCGCCGCCCTTGAGCCGGACGACGAAGCGGCCCCGCCGCGCGTGCTCGACCAGGGACTCGTTGATGCGGTCCTGGGTGACCGTCCGGCCGTAGGGGATCTTGGCGGCGTCGATGACCTCGACGTCGGCGGCGAGCTCGTCCAGCAGCCCGCCGGGGGCGAGGCGGTCGGCGACGACGACGTCGGCCATGGCGAGCAGCTGCCGCCCGCGCACGGTGATCAGGCCCGGGTCGCCCGGACCGCCGCCGACGAGCGCGACGCCCGCGGGCTTGCTCCGGGAGTGCCGGGACTCCAGGGCGCCGTCGCGCAGGCCCTCCACCACCGCGTCGCGGATGCCGGCGGCGCGGCGCGGGTCGCCGCCGAGCAGCACCCCGACGGTGGCGTCGCCCGCGTGCCCGCTGGCGGGCGTCCAGGCCGGGGAGGACTCGGCGTCGTCGGCCCGGACGGACCAGATGCGCGCGGCGTCGGCCTCCGCCACCACGTCGCCGTTGACCTTGGCGTCGTCGGTGACGGCCTGCACCAGCCAGGCGCCCGCGCAGTCGCCGCGCCGGTAGCCCCGCCGGTGCCAGGTGATCCGGCCGCGCTCGGCGAGGCCCTCCAGGGTGGCGGTGACCGCGGGGGACACGAGGACCACCTCGGCGCCCGCGTCCAGCAGGGCGGGCACGCGGCGCTGGGCGACCCGCCCTCCGCCGACGACGAGGACGCGTCGCCCGCCGAGTCGCAGGCCTAGCAGGTACGGGGGCACGGTGGATCTCTCGGACGCGGGTGGCGGACGCTCTCTTTGTGGAACAAAGGTACTCGGCTCGGGGAGTCCGTGGAGAGGGGCCTCGCCCGTTCGATAGCCGAGCGTGACTTCTTCCGTGATCGCGTCGTTACGGCCGCCCGGCGCCCTTCTCGCTCACCCCGGCGGAGTCGAACGTGGCGACCTCGCGCAGGACCCGCGCCGCGCCCTGGACCAGTGGCAGCGCCAGGAGGGCGCCGGTCCCCTCGCCGAGCCGCAGCTCCAGGTCGACCAGCGGCCGCAGGCCGAGGAACTCGACGGCGGCGCCGTGGCCGGGCTCGGCGGAGCGGTGCCCGGCGACGCACGCGCCGAGGGCGTCCGGGCACAGCGCGGCGGCGGCCAGGGCGGCCGCTCCGGCGATCACGCCGTCGAGGACGACGGGGACGCGCAGGGCCGCCGCGCCGAGGACGAACCCGGCGATCGCCGCGTGCTCCAGCCCGCCGACCGCCGCGAGGACCTCCATCGGCGGCCGGCCGTGCCCTTCCCGCAGGCCGTGCCGGTCGAGGGCGGCGCGCACCACCTCGACCTTGTGGGCGTGGGTGGCGTCGTCGATGCCGGTCCCCCGGCCGGTGACCCGCTCGGGCGGCAGGCCGGTGAACGCGGCGATCAGCGCGGCGGACGCGGTGGTGTTGGCGATCCCCATGTCGCCGGTGAGCAGGCACCGGGCGCCCTGCCCGTGGAGGTCACGGGCGATCTCGATCCCCGTCTCGACGGCGCGCCGGGCCTGCCCGGCGGTCATCGCGGGCCCGGCCGTCATGTCGGCGGTGCCCGGCGCGATCTTGCGCTGGAGCAGGCCGGGGGCCTCCTCCAGCTCGGCGGCGACGCCGATGTCGACGACCGTGACGGCTGCGCCGACCTGGGCGGCGAACGCGTTGACGACGGCGCCGCCCGCCAGGAAGTTGGCCACCATCTGCGCCGTGACCTCCTGCGGCCACGGGGTGACGCCCTGGGCGTGGACGCCGTGGTCGGCGGCGAACACGGCGACGGCGGCGGGCTCGGGCAGGGGCGGCGGGCACTGCCCGGCGAGCCCGGCGAGACGGACCGACACCTCCTCCAGGACGCCGAGGGACCCGGGCGGCTTGGTGAGCCGGGCCTGCAGGTCGCGGGCGTCCCGTACGGCCGTCTCGTCCAGGGGGGCGATGGAGGCGACGGTCTCCTCGATCAGGTTCATGGTGTCCTTTCGGGGGGTCAGATGCCCAGCTCGCCGAGCACGTCCAGGAGCCGGTCGTTGGACGGACGGTCGCGCACGGCGATCCGCAGCCAGTCTGGGCCGAGCCCTGGGAAGGTGTCTCCGCGCCTGACGGCGTAGCCGCGCTGCCTGAGCAGGGCCCTGATGCCCAGGGCGTCCGGCAGGCGGACGCACACGAACGACGCGCGCGCTTCCGGCACGACGTACAGGCCCCGTGCCGACAGCTCCGCGGCCAGCCGGTCGCGTTCGGCGGCGAGCTCGACGGCCCACGCCTCGCCCTCGGCGACGGCCTCGGGGGTGGAGCACGCCTCGACGGCGGCGAGCGCGGGCGTGGACACCGCCCACAGCGGCTGCGCCTCCGCCAGCCGTCCGATCAGGTGGGGGTCGGCCAGGACGTACCCGGCGCGGAGCCCCGCGAGCCCCCACGTCTTGGTCAGGGAGCGGATCACCACCACTCCGGGGGGCAGCCGGGCGGCGAGGCTCTCCGGTTCTCCCGGGACGCAGTCCATGAACGCCTCGTCGACCACGACCGTCCGTCCGGGGGCGGCCAGGGCGGCGAGCGCGGCGGCCGGGTGCAGGACCGAGGTCGGGTTGGTCGGATTGCCGATCACGACGAGGTCGGCGCCGTCCGGGACCGCCCGCGGGCCGAGGGTGAAGTCGCCCTCCAGGATCACCCGCTCCACCTCGTGCCCGGCGGCCCGCAGCGCCGCCTCCGGCTCGGTGAACTGGGGGTGCACCACCACGGCGCGGCGCGGGGTGAGCACCCGCGCGAGCAGCACGAACGCCTCCGCGGCCCCGGCGGTGAGCAGCACCTCCTCGACGGACCTGCCGTGCCGTGCGGCGACCGCCTTGCGGGCCGGGCGGGGGTCGGGGTAGGCGGCGAGGTCGTCGACGGACGCGCGGATCCGCTCGGCCAGCCACGCGGGGGGCGTGCCGGTGCGGACGTTCACGGCGAAGTCGGCGAGGCCGTCGCCGACCTCGGTGTCGCCGTGGTGGCGCAGGTCGATCTCGGCGGGCCCGGTCACGGCCGCTCCGCCTCGTGGTAGAGCAGCGCGTTGACGGCGGCGGCCGCGACCGCCGACCCGCCCTTCTCCGAGACGTTGCTGAGCTGCGGCAGCCCGCTCGCGCGCAGGGCCTCCTTGGCCTCGCAGGCGCCGACGAATCCGACCGGCATCCCGATCACCAGGGCGGGGCTCACCCGGCGGGCGATGATCTCGAAGACGGCCTCGGGCGCGGAGCCGACCACCCAGACCGCCCCCGGCCCCACCTCCGAGTACGACAGCCGGACGGCCGCGGCCGACCGGGTGATGCCGGCGGCGCGCGCCATCCGGGCGGCGGCCGGGTCGGCGGCGTGGCAGACCGCCTCGCGGGCGCTGATCCCGGCGGCGGCCATGCCCTCGTCGGTGACGATCGGCGCCCCGGCGCGCAGCGCGGCCCAGCCCTGGGCGAGGGACTCCTCGGTGGTCACCAGGTCCACCGCGTACTCCAGGTCGGCGGTGGCGTGGATGACCCGCTCGGCCACCGCCCGCCACAGCGGCGGCATCGGGGACAGGTCGACGCGGGACCGGAGGACCTCATACGAGCGCACCTCGATCGGGTGGGGCCGGCGGACGGTCAACTGCGCTCCTCCACAACTCCGGGCAACGCGGGGATGGTCTCGACGGGGCGGCCCGTCCGGGACGGCCGCTCCGCGGGGGTGCGGGCGTCGCGCTCGCCCCAGACGACGATCACTGGCTCCGGGGCCTCGCCCCGCGGGGTCAGCGGGGCGGCCTGGAGCCGGACGGCGTCGGCGGCGAAGCCCTGCCCGCCCAGTTCGTCCAGTATGGCCTGAGCCTCGCCGGCCGTGGCGAGCACGACGATCCGGGACGGCCGGAGCCCCGCGCAGACCCGCACGGCCTCCGGCCCGCCGCGGCCGAGGAAGACGGCGTCGGGCCGCGGAAGGTGCTCGGCGCTGGACCGGACGTCGCCCGACGCCATCGCGACCTTGACCCCGTGCAGGCGGACGTTCTCCCGCACCCGGGCGCACGCGGAGTGGTCGCGGTCGACGGCGACGACGGCGGCGCCGAAGCGGGCGCACTCGATGCCGACCGAGCCGTCGCCGGACTCCACGTCCCACACCATGTCGCCCACCCTCGGGCCGAGCTTGGCCAGGACGAAGGCGCGCACCTCGGGGCGCGGGCCGGGTCCGTCGCCGAAGGCCTCCGCCGGGAGCGCCCATCCGGCGGGGGCGGGCACGGGCCCGGACACCCAGCTCGCTTCTCCCAGCGCGTGGCGGTTGTCCAGGACGAGCACGACCTCGGGGTCGTTCCATGGGCGGGTGGTCGCCTCCGCTGGGCGGACGTAGACGATCCGCTCCTTGGGCCCGCCCAGGTCTTCGCAGACCACGAACGAGCGCGGCGTGACGGGGAACAGCGCCCGCGCCAGTTCGGACGGTCCTGCCCCCGGCTCCGTCAGGACGGCCACTTTCGGGTGGGCGCGGCATGCGTTGACGGCCTGTCTCAGGTGCCCGTCCTTGGCGGAGACGACCAGAGCGTCGTCCCAGGGCAGTCCTGCTTGGGCGAAAGCACGCGCCACCAGGGTCGTCGCGGGGAACGTCTCTGGCGCGTGGCCCTGTTCGAGCAGTTCGCGGACGACTCCGAAGTAGCCGGGGTCGCCGTTCACGACGAGGACGACGTCCTCCTTGGAGACATCGACGCCTTCCAGTGCCTCGGCGAACTCCGTGGTGGCGACCGTGCGCGCGTCCGTCGCCATGGGCAGCCCGTCCAGGTGAGCTGGGGCTCCTATGACCAGCGTGGCACTTTCCAGGGCCGCCTTGGCCTCTTCCGAGAGGGGCGTTCCGTCGCGGCCGACGACCGTCAGCATCGCTATCGGGCCATCCGCCCGTACATGCCGACCATGCGCTCCCCCGCCGCGTCCAGGAGCACCACCTGGGCCGCGACCGGGCTGGCCGCGGCCCCCGACGCCTCGGCGGCGAGGCGTTCGAGGCCCCCGGCCGTCCTGCGGCACAGCTCGCGCCCGCAGGGGCCGAGCTTGCCCGCGGCCTCCCACAGCCCGTAGACGTCCCGGACGGCCGGGGCCTGCGCCACCCGGCCGGCCAGGGAGGGACCGCAGTCCATGTCCAGCGTGATCGATTCCAGCAGGCCCGCGGCGCCGCCGAGGAAGGCGGCCTGGTCCTCCATGCGGGCGACCAGGACGACCTGTGCGAGCCCGTCCTCGACCGCCTCCCGCAGCCGGTCGGCGGCGATCGGGCCGAAGCACCCGTCGGGCAGGTTCGGCAGCATCCGGCGCGCGGCCTCCCGAGCGCCGTCCCCGTACATCACGAGCGTCTTCTCCGCAGCGGTCACCTGTGCCGTCCCTCCTGGTCGTCGGCGACGAGCCTCCCGGAGGCGCCGCCGGCGCGGCGCCACGGCACGCCGACGAGCGGCGGATCGGTCGCGGCCGCACGGCGCCGGCCGCCCACAGAATAGGCTGTCGCGGTGAGCTACCAGCGCCTGTCCCCGGACGAGCGGCGCGCCCAGATCCTGGACGTCGCGCGGCGGATGTTCACCGAGCTGCCGTACGCCGAGGTGTCCACGGCCGCGATCGCGCGGGAGACCGGCGTGCAGCGCGGCCTGATCCACTACTACTTCGGGACGAAGCGGGAGCTGTTCCTCAAGGTCGTCCAGGGGCTGACGGCCTCGGCCGCGATGCAGGCCCCGCCGCCGGACGAGCGGCTGGCGCTGCCCGAGGCGGTCGACCTGCTCGTCAACCTGTTCCTCGACACCGCCGAGCGCAACGCGACCACGTGGTTCGCCGCGCTCGACGCCGAGGGGTTCGGGCAGGACCCCGAACTCCTGCGCATCGTCAACCGGTTCCGGGACGAGACGGTCGAGCACATGTTGGCCGTGCTGCGCGTGGCCGAGCCGACCGAGACGCTGCGGGCCGTGCTGCGCGCCTACTCCGGGCTCGCGGACGCGGCGACGCGCCAGTGGCTCCAGGAGAAGACCCTCGACCGCGACCAGGTGCGCACGCTGCTCACCCGGTCGCTGCTCGCGCTGGTCAGCGACATCGGCCCCGCCCTGGAGAAGCCCCGGGAGGACCGGCCGCGGGCCGGCGCGGGCTAGCCGCGAGGCGTCTCGACGGTCCCCGGGACGGCGAACCAGACGGCCTTGCCGCGGACGGGCGGCCCGAGGCGGGAGAGGGTCCGCCGCAGGCCCCAGCGTCCGAGGGACAGCTCGTGGACGATGCTGAGCCCGCGCCCGCAGTCGCCGGACGTCCAGGAGTACCCGGGCAGGCCGACGTCGCCGTAGGTGTCGAAGACGGCGCACCGCAGTTCGCCCGCCGTCCCGTCGCCCATGTAGAGCCACAGCTCGTGCGGGCCGTGCTCGCCGGCGTGCTGGTGGGCGTTGGTGGCCAGCTCGCTCACCATGAGCCGGGCGTCGTCCGCCCCGGTGGGCGGGACGCCGAGGGAGGCGAGGGCGTCGCGCAGGACGCGGCGGGCGTACCCGGCGCCTCCGGGGCCGCCCGGCAGGGCCCACACCCAGCCGGGCACGCCGTCGCGCCGGGCCGGGTCGCGGCCCGCCATGGCGTGGGCCATGGTCTCCGCCGTCAGATCGGCTGGCGTGGTCTTCACGGTTCCTCCCGCGGTACTGGTGCGAATGCGAAGGGCGGGCGGGGCGACCGGTCGTCACTCTCGGTTGACGACCGATCACGGATCCAAGAGTCTCCTGAGATTCTCACAAACGCAACACCCTTCCCGGAATTGCTCTGACCTTCCTGCCGGGTTCGTCAATCGCGTTGTGACGGGCGCCGGGAGTGATAAAGACTCCACTCCCATGACCTACCGCCCCACCGTCCGTGGCCGACGACTCGCCAGGGAGCTCCGCAAGCTGCGCGAGGAGCAGGGCCTGACACTGCAGGAAGTGGCGGACCGGCTCGACTGGTCGAGAGCCACCGTCTCCCGCCTGGAAACCAGCCAGACCCGCCCCAAACCCGGCGACATCGCCGACATCCTCGACCTCTACGGCGTGCCGAGCCCGGACCGCGACGCGCTCATCACCCTGGCCCGGCAGGCCGGGCAGCGCGGCTGGTGGACCGCCTACCAGGACGTCTTCGCCGGCAGCTATGTCGCGCTGGAGGACGAGGCCTCCCACATCCGCACCTGGGACCCGCAGCTCGTGCACGGCCTGCTGCAGACCGAGGACTACTCCCGCGCGGTGATCACCGCGGGCCGGCTGCTGCCCTCGGACGAGGAGATCGAGCGCCGCATCGCCGCCCGCAAGATCCGCCAGGCGCTGCTGGACCGCGCCGACGCGCCGCGCCTGGAGGTGATCTTCGATGAGGCGGTGCTGCACCGCCCGATCGGCGGCGAGGAGGTGATGCGGGCCCAGCTGAACGTCCTCGCCACCGCCGCGGAGATCCGCCCATCCGTGACCATCCAGGTACTCCCCTACACAGCAGCGGCGCATGCGGGCTTGGACGGACGTTTCACCATATTGTCGTATCCGGACCCGGCAGACCCCGATATCGCCTACGTCGAGGGCACTATGGGCGACGTTTACCTCGAGAGCGCCGAGGAAATAGCAAAACATAGGGATCGCTTCGAACGCATCGCGAAGCGAGCCCTGTCCCCCGAGGAGTCCGCGCACCTCATAGCCAAGGCAGCAAGGAGCAGCCTGTGACCCACCTCCAGCGCGAACTCACCCTGGCCGTCTGGCGCAAGTCGTCCCGCAGCGGAAGCGGAGACCAGTGCGTCGAGATGGCGGCCCTGTCCAGCGACCTGCGCGCGGTGCGCGACTCGAAAGACCCCTCCGGGCCGGCCCTGGTGCTGACGCCGGCCGCCTGGCGGGGCCTGCTGGACGGGATCAAGGAGAGCTAGCGACCGGTCGACGGGGCCGCGGCGAGGTTCGCCGCGGCCCCGTCGCCGTACCTCCCCCGGTCCCGCGCCCTCCCCGGCGCCCCTTCCGAGAAAATAGAACGTGTTCTAGTATCGCCGGTGCGTCGACTACCGGAGGGTGCAACGTGACCGCGGAACTCAAGCTCGGCATCAACGTCGGCTACTGGCAGCGCGACCCCGACGACCAGACCGAGACGGTCCTGGCCGCCGAGCGCTGCGGCTACGACTCGGTGTTCACGGCCGAGGCGTACGGCTCGGACGCGTTCACCACGCTGGCCTGGTACGGCGCCCGCACGTCCCGGATCAAGCTGGGCACGGCCGTCGTCCAGATGTCGGCGCGGACCCCCGCGGCCACCGCGATGCACGCGCTCACCCTGGACGCGCTGTCGGGCGGGCGCGTGATCCTCGGCCTCGGCGCGTCCGGCCCCCAGGTCGTGGAGGGCTGGTACGGGCAGCCGTTCCCGAAGCCGCTCGCCCGCACCCGCGAGTACCTCGACATCGTCCGGCAGGTGTGGCGCCGCGAGGAGCCGGTGACCAGCGAGGGCCCGCACTACCCGCTGCCGTACCCCGGCGGGTCGGGCCTCGGCAAGCCGCTGAAGTCGATCGCCCACCCCGTGCGCCCGGAGATCCCCGTCTACCTGGGCGCGGAGGGCCCGAAGAACGTCGCGCTGTCGGCCGAGGTCGCGCAGGGCTGGCTGCCGCTGTTCGTCGACCCCGAGCAGATCGAGCCCGTCTTCGGCGGGTCGCTGGCCGGGCGCCCGGAGGGCTTCGAGATCGCCGCGACCGTCACCACGATCGTCACCGACGACCTGGCGTCCGCGCTGGAGTTCGCCAAGATCCCGCTCGCCTTCTACATCGGCGGGATGGGCGCCAAGGACCGCAACTTCCACCTCGACCTGATCGGCCGGCTCGGCTACGCGGAGGAGGCGGCACGCGTCCAGGAGCTGTTCCTGAGCGGCCGCCGGGACGAGGCGATCAAGGCCGTCCCGGACGCGCTGGCCGACGCGATCTCGCTCCTCGGCCCGCTCGGGCGGATCAAGGAGAGGCTGCGGCTGTGGCGCGACAGCCCGGTCACCACCCTGCTGATCGCCGGGGTGAGGGACGAGCCGACGCTGCGCGCCGTCAAGGAGATGGCCGACTCCTGAGAGACCGACGACACATCATCGCGCGGAATGGAGGTAGGGACCCGGGTGCTGCACGGTAGGCACCCAGGAAAGACGCAGACTGGAGATGGGACGCACGATGTCCACGCAGGACGCCGCCCGGCTTCTCGTCAGGACCCTGGAGGCGGAGGGCGTCGAGTACGTCTTCGGCATCCCGGGTGAGGAGAACATCCATTTCGTCGACGCGCTGAACGACTCGCCGATCCGCTACGTCCTCGTCCGGCACGAGCAGGGCGCCGCGTTCATGGCGGAGATCTACGGCCGCCTCACCGGGAAGGCGGGCGTGGCCTCCGCCACGCTCGGCCCGGGAGCGATCAACCTCCAGCTCGGCGTCGCGGACGCCACCACCAACAGCACGCCCGTCGTCGCGATCTCCGCCCAGGTCGGCCTGGACCGGATCTACAAGGAGTCGCACCAGATCGTCGACCTGGTGTCCCTGTTCCGCCCGATCACCAAGTGGTCGGAGCTGGCCCCGCGGGCGGAGGCGCTGCCCGAGATGGTGCGCAAGGCGTTCAAGACGGCGCAGACCGAGCGCCCCGGCGCCGTCTACCTGGCGATCCCGGAGGACGTCGAGTCGGCCGAGGTCTCCGCCGACCTCGGGCCGCTGCCGGTGAACGTCGTGCGCCCGCAGGAGCCGTCCGCGGCCCAGATCGCCCGCGCCGCCGACGTGATCGCGCTCGCGCGGCAGCCGATCGTGCTGGCGGGCCACGGCGCCGCCCGGGCCCGCGCGAGCGACGCCCTCGTGTACTTCTCCGAGCGCCTCGGCCTGCCGGTCGCCACCACCTTCAACGGCAAGGGCGTCTTCCCCGACGACCACCGCAACGCCCTCGGCGCGGTCGGCTTCATGCGCCACGACCACGTCAACTTCGGCTTCGACGAGGCGGACGTGCTGATCGCCGTCGGCTACGAGCTGCAGGAGTTCGACCCCGTCAAGGTCAACCCGAACGCGGACAAGAAGATCATCCACATCCATCAGTCGCCCGCCGAGGTGGACGACCACTACCCGGTCGAGGTCGGCATCCAGGGGGACGTGTCCCGGTCGCTGCGCGCCCTCGCCGACTCGGTCCACCGCCGCTTCGACGTGAACGCGACGGACCGTCCTCCAGCCCCCGCCCACCACCATCCAGCGGACGAGCTCCGCTCGACAGACCGTCCTCCAGCCCCCGCCCACCACCATTCAACGGACGAGCTCCGCTCGACAGGCCAGAAGATCCGTCGGATGCTCCAGGAGGAGCTGGCCGAGGGCGCGACCGAAGACGGCTACCCGCTCTCCCCCCGCCGCATCGTCGCCGACGTCCGCGCCGCGATGCGCCGCGGCGACATCGTCCTGGCCGACACCGGCGCGGTGAAGATGTGGATGGCCCGCTTGTATCCGACCTACGAGCCGAACACGCTGCTGGTCTCCAACGGCCTGTCCTCGATGGGCTTCTCCGTCCCCGGCGCGATCGCCGCCAAGCTCGCGCACCCGGACCGCAGGGTCCTGGCGGCGACGGGGGACGGCGCGTTCCTGATGAACTCCCAGGAGCTGGAGACGGCCGTCCGCGAGAACATCCCCATCACCGTCCTGATCTGGGACGACTCCGCCTACGGGCTGATCGAGTGGAAGATGGACCTCGACCTCGGGCGCAGCTCCAACATCAGGTTCGGCAACCCCGACTTCGTCCGGTACGCCGAGAGCTTCGGCGCCCGCGGCTACCGCGTCGAGTCGGCCGCCGAGCTGCTGCCCACGCTGCGCAAGGCCCTCGCCGAGGACGCGGTCTCCGTCATCGCCGTCCCGGTCGACTACTCCCACAACCTGGCGCTGACCGACAAGCTCGGCGACCTCACCGGCCCGTTCTGACGCCGCGCGGCGCGGCCGCTCAGGCGCGGCAGACGATCTCGCCGTGGGTGACGGAGTACCAGCCGTCCTCGGCCGCCGCCCACGCCTTCCAGCCCTCGTAGACGCGCTGGAGCTCGGCGCGGGTGGCGTGGCCTCCGGCGACGGCGTGCTCGGCGACGGACGACCTGACCAGGCGGCCGCCCCAGGACTCGCTCCACCATTCGCGCTCCTGCGGGGTGGCGTAGCACCAGGCCGACGCGGACGCGGTGACGTCGGTGAATCCGGCGGCGCGCGCCCAGGAGACGAGGCGGCGGCCGGCGTCGGGCTCGCCGCCGTTGCCGCGCGCGACCTTGTAGTAGATCGGCAGCCAGGCGTCCATGCCCGGCGGGTCCGGGTACCAGGCCATGGTGCCGAAGTCGGCCTCGCGCACGGCGACGATCCCCCCGGGCTTCGCCACGCGGCGCATCTCCCGCAGCGCCTGGACGGGATCGCCGACGTGCTGCAGGACCTGGTGCGCGTGGACGACGTCGAACGTGCCGTCGGGATGCTCCAGGCCGTGGACGTCGGCCACCGCGAACTCGACGTTGTCCAGCGAGGCGGTGTTCCTGCGGGCCTCGTCCAGCACGGTCTCGGCCGAGTCGGCGGCGACCACGCGGCCCGGCGCGACGCGTTCGGCGATCCCCGCGGTGATGGTGCCCGGCCCGCAGCCGACGTCCAGGACCGACAGCCCGGGGCTCAGGTGCTCGTTCAGGTGGGCGGCGGAGTTCTCGACCGTGCGCCACTGGTGCGCGCTCAGGACGCTCTCGTGGTGGCCATGGGTGTAGGTCGCCTTCGCGGTCATAGGGGATCACCTCTCTGTGTCCGGCGTCCCTCCACCGTACGACCGCTTCTCAGAATTTGAGAAATGTGTATCAACATGCGAGACGCGGAGGCATGAGAAAAGGGATCGGGGCATCGGCCCCGATCCCTTTCCGGGTGGGTGTGCGTCAGGCCGCCACGGCGACGCGGCGGACGGGCAGGGGCTGCGGACGCATCGGCAGGGCCTCGACCGCCGCGAGCGGGGGCGCGGTCTCGGCGTAGCCGTTCAGCGTCGCATGGGAGAGCTCGGTGAGCCACGGCTCCACGACGGTCCGCTCGGCGGGCCCGTCAAGCCGCGGCTGGGTGAGATGGAACGTGCCGGTCGCTGCGCTCACTGCCAACGCCCCTTCCTTCGCCCGGTGGGGCCGCGCCTGTGCGAGCGCCACCGTCTGTCACATACCCCTAGGTACGTCGTTGAAAGCGATCTGGTTCGACATCTGTTCCCGATGTCTTCCGAATCACAAGGTCAACGCTACGCGGAGGGTCTGACATTCTCGAACCCTTATTCGATCTAGTCGGGGCGCGGGGAAGGGCCCGCGGTCACGGAGCGCAACAGCGGACGGCTCAGCGCGCTCGCGCCGAGGACGCCGCCGAAGCCGAGGACGACGAACCCCGCGAGCCCGGCCAGGCCGGAGAGCCCGACCCCCTGGGCGAACGGCAGCCCGAAGAGGATGCCGGTCAGCAGCGAGCCGCCGCCCATCACGGCGAGCGGGATCAGCGTCTCCTGGCGGCGCGCCCGGTCCAGGACGGACAGGGGCGTGCCCGCCAGGCGCAGCATCGCGTACGTCCGCCTGCGGTCCAGGACGGCGGACGCCCCGGTGATCCCCGCGCTGGTGATCCCCACCAGGAACGAGACGGCGAGGACGACCAGCGCGCCGGTGCGCAGGTCGGCCACCAGGAAGTCGCCGGTCACCTCGTCGTCGGCCGGCGTCGTGGCGACCCTGCCCGGGACGAGCCCGGTCAGCGCCGTGCGGGCCCGGTCGACCGCGGCGGGCCCGCCGCGGACGGTGACCGTCACGACGCCGGTCGCGGCGGCGCGGGCGCCGGGGGCGGGCGGGACGTTCCCGGTCTCGATCCGGCGCACCGACACTCCCGCGTCGAGACCGGCGAGCCTGCCCTCCGCCCGTTCGGCGACGGCGGCGGACCGCTCGTACGGGACGGCCAGTCTCAGCTCGTCCCGCGGCTCACCGGCGGACGGGTGCGCGTTCAGCAGGGCGAGGAACCCGGCGACGAAGCCGGTCAGCGCGACGCCGGCGACCGTCCGCCAGGCCGAGCGCGGGTCGTCCACGAGGCGGCGCCCGGCCAGCAGCCGGGCCGGGCCGCGCGCCGTCCCTACCGCCACGCGGCCGATGATCGCCACCACCCACGGGCCCGCGAAGTTGATCGCGAGGAAGGCCAGGACGAGGAAGACCATCAGGACGATCACGCCCGCCCGGCCCATGTCGACCAGGCCGCGGCCCACCGCCCCGAACGCGGTCACGACGGCGAGCAGCGCGACGATCCGGACGGCCCGCATGCCGGGCGGGGTCTCGCGGCGCGCGACGCCGAGCGGGCTGACGACCACGCGGCGCAGGCCGGCGACGGCGCTGGCGCCGACGAGCACGGGCACCGCCAGGAGCAGGCCCACGAGGACGGGCGGGCTCGGCCACAGCTCACCGGCGAACCAGCCGCCGCCCGCGATCGTGACCCGGGTGAGCGGCGGGACCGCCGCCGCGTAGAGCACGAGCCCGGCCGCCGCGCCCGCGGCGGCCGTCAGCACGGCCTCGGTCACGGTGATCGCGACGACCTGGCCGGGAGTGGCGCCGACCAGCCGCAGCGCCGCGAGCCTGCCGTCGCGGCGGGCCACGGTGAGCCGGGCCGCGGCGCCGCCGAACACCAGCAGCGGAACGACCATCAGCACCGACGCCAGGCCCGCCAGCAGCAGGTAGACGCCCGCCGACCAGGACGCGCCGGTCGCGAACCGGTCGACGCGCGACGGGCCGCCGGTCGTCCCGAGGTGGTCGGCGGCGCCCCGGCGGGCGGTCATGGCGGGATCGTCCGGGGCGCGCCCGACCACCGCGACGAGCTCTCCGGGATGGACGAGCGCGTCGCGTCCGAGGGTCCCCGCCCGGGACGGGAACCGCTGGGCGAGCCGGTCGGCGGGCAGGTCCCGCATCAGGCGGGCCAGAGCGGGCGACGTCCACACCTCGCCCGGCTCCGGGAAGCGGGGCATGCCGGGCGGGACGGGAGCGTCGCCCTCCAGCGCGGCCAGGTCGACGACCGTGATCGGCCTGCCTCGGACGTAGTCGGTCGACAGCGCCTCGATCATGGAGGGGTTCGCGGCCGGCCTCCCCGGATGCCGCCAGGCGTCGGCGTGCGCGCGCTGGAGGAACGCGTGGTCGGCGCCCACCGCGAACAGCAGGAGCCCCGTCGAGACGGCCACGGCGGCGAGGGTCAGGAGCGATCCCAGCATGTCGTTCCGGCCGCCGCCCCGCAGCAGGCGCCAGGAGAGTTCCACCGCCGTGCGCATCAGGCCGTCCTCTCCAGGGGCGGCCGGACGCGGCCGTCGCGGACCTCCACGACGCGGTCGCACCAGGCCGCCACCGAAGGGTCGTGGGTGACGACGACCAGGGACGCGCCGTTGTGCTTGGTGGCGTCCACGAGCAGCCGCATGGTCTCGTGGCCGGTCGCCTGGTCGAGCGCGCCGGTCGGCTCGTCGGCGAACACGACGGCCGGGAGGGGCACGAGCGCGCGGGCGATCGCGACGCGCTGCGCCTGGCCGCCCGACAGCTCGCCCGGGCGCCGGTGCTCCAGCCCGTCCAGCCCGAGCGGCCCGAACCAGTCCCGCGCCGCCCGCACCGCCTCCCGCCTCGGCGTCCCGTTCAGCATCAGCGGCAGCGCGACGTTCTCCACCGCGGGCAGCTCGGGGAGCAGCTGCCCGAACTGGAACACGAAGCCGAACCGGCTCCGGCGCAGCGCGCTGCGGGGGCGCTCGCCGAGCGTGTCGATCCGCCGGCCGAGCAGGTGCACCTCCCCCGCGTCCGGCTTCAGGATCCCGGCGAGGCAGTGCAGCAGCGTCGACTTGCCCGACCCGGACGGGCCCATGATCGCGACGGCCTCGGCGCGGCCCGCGGCCAGGTCGACGCCGTCCAGCGCGACGGCCGTCCCGAACCGCTTCACCAGCCCGCGGCCGGACAGGACGGGCTCGCTCACGCCGCCTCCTCCCGCTCTCCCACCGCGGACGGCCCGCCGGCCGGGCGCAGATCCAGGACGTTGTCGGGCGGACGGGTGCGGCGGCGGTCGCGGACGGACTCGGCGATCTCCATGGCGGGCATCACGACGCCGCCGTAGACCACGAACGCGGCGAACACGGCGGCGAGGGGAACGTAGATCAGGTACATGCCCCCAGCCTGCGCCGCGCCGCCGCCCCGCCGCATCGGACGCGAAGCCGGTACCGGGGGCGCCGGATCGGCCGAATGGCCGATCCGGGGATCCGCATCGGGTCGTACGCTGCTTGAACGTGAGCGACGTTGGGGCACGTCTGGACCGCATCCATTCGGTGGGCGGCTGCCTGGTGCGCGCGGCGTACGCCGGGTTCGCGTCCCTGTACCTGCTGGGGTGCACGGCCGCCGCGTTCCGGGACCCCTCCGCCCTGTGGATGGTGTTCGTCGCGCTGGTGGCCAACGTCGCGGCGGTCTCCGGTCGCGGCCTCCTGGTGTGGGCGGCCGGGGCGGGGGCGCTGTCGGTGCTCAGCACCCTCTGCCTCGGCGCGGTGGTGCGGCCCGCGGCCGGCGCCCCGAGCCTTTTCGCGGAGATCGGCGGCCTGCTGATCATCCTCGCGCGGGTGGTGTGGAAGGCCCGCCGCGACCGGCTCGTCCCGGTCGCGGTGCTGCTCGCCGCGGCGGTCCTGGCGACCCCGCTGCGCTGGTCGCTGATCGCGGCGGCCCTGTTCACCGCGCCGCTCGGCATCACCGTGGCGGTCGCGCTCGGCGTCGGCCTCTACCTGCGGGCGCTGGACGCGCGGCGGGCCAGGTCGCTGGCCTCGGCGCGCCGGGACGAGCGGCTGGAGCTGGCCCGCGACCTGCACGACTTCGTCGCCCACCACGTGACCGGCATCGTCGTCCAGGCGCAGGCGGCGCGGTTCACGGCCCGGTCCGGCGCCGCGCAGACGCAGGAGCAGCTAGACCGGATGCTCGGCGAGATCGAGAAGGCCGGCACCGAGGCGCTCACGTCGATGCGGCGCATGGTCGGGCTGCTGCGCGACGCCCAGAACGTCAACGCCCCGGACGGGGACGCCCTCCCGGACGGCGGCTCCAGCACCCGTCCCGTCGGCGACCTCGAACGGCTCAGGGATCTCGTCGAGGGGTTCGCCCACCCGCCCGCCGCGCTCACGCTGGAGCCCGGCCTCGGCACGCTGCCGCCGGAGGTCGCGGCGTCGGCGCACCGCGTCGTCCAGGAGGCGCTGACCAACGTCCGCAAGCACGCCGCCGACGCCGCGTCCGTGCGGGTCACGCTGGCGCGGGTCGGAGCCGACGTCGAGATCGCCGTGCGGGACGACGGGCGGGGGCGTGGCGGCCGGCGGCTGCCGTCCGGCGGGTTCGGGCTCACCGGGCTGGGCGAGCGGGTCGGCGCGCTCGGCGGGCGGCTGCACGCGGGCCCGCGCCCCGAGGGCGGGTGGGAGGTCGTCGCACGCCTCCCCGTATCGGACGGATGACCGGGGATGCTGACACAATCGGCAAGGTGACCATCCGCGTACTGATCGCCGACGACCAGGAGATGGTCCGGACCGGGTTCCGGATGATCGTCGACTCGCAGCCGGACATGCAGGTCGTCGGGGAGGCCGCCGACGGCGCCGAGGCCGTCGCGCTGGCCCGCCGCCTGCGCCCGCAGGTGTGCCTGTTCGACATCCGGATGCCGCGGATGGACGGGCTGGAGGCGACCCGCGCCCTCGCCGGCCCGGGCGTCCCCGACCCGCCCCGCATCGTGATCGTCACGACGTTCGACATGGACGAGTACGTCTACGGGGCGCTGCGCGGCGGCGCGGTCGGGTTCCTGCTGAAGGACAGCGGGCCCGCGCTGCTGGTGGAGGCCGTCCGCGCGGCGGCGAACGGCGGGTCGCTGGTGTCGCCGTCCGTCACCGTCCGGCTGCTGGAGCACCTGGCCAGGCGGCCCGCGCGCCCCGTCCAGCCGCGCGAGCCGCTCACCGAGCGGGAGCTGGACGTGGTCCGGCTCGTGGCGCGCGGCCGGACGAACGAGGAGATCGCCGCGGAGCTGTACGTGTCGCTCTCCACGGTCAAGACGCACCTCGGCAGCGTCAACCGCAAGCTGGAGACGCGGAACCGGGTCGCGACGGCGGCGTGGGCCTGGGAGTCGGGCCTGATGACCTGACGGGCCCGGCAGGGGAACGCAGACGGGGGAAGCGCGGAAGACGGGGGAGGCTCGGCACTGGCACCGGAGTCGATGAACGGACTGCCCGTGACGGTCCTGGTCGTGTGGGTGCTGTGCGCCGCGGGCTGGGGCGCCGTCCTGCTGGCCCTGCGGCGCGGCATGCGCGGACCGTCGAGGGGGCCCGCCCTGTTCGCGCACACCGTGACCCCGGCGGGGACCGTCCTGCTCTTCTCGCTGATCGGTCTCGGGTCGCTGTACGCGAGCATCGCGCTGGCCGCCGAGTGGTGGGCGCTGCTGGCGGTGACCCGGTTCCGTCCCGAGCGGCTGCTGTCCACAGGTGGCCTCGGGCGCCTCGCCGCCTGGGCGGCCGTCACCGCGGCCGCGACGTGCGCGGTCACCCGGCTCGTGCTCCCCATGTGACGATCTTGTAAGGGCCCGAACTCCCGTTGGGCCGCGCCGGTCAAACGTACGTAGTATCCAAAACAGCCAACAGCAAAGGCCCTGGGGAGGTGGATCATGCCGTGTGCGCTGTGCGGCGACATCATCCCGACCGAGGTCGACCGGTGCCCGGCCTGCGGCGCGTGGGCGCGGCGCCGCGACTTCCGGGCCGTCGGCGTGGCGGTGTTCATGCTGCTCGGCTTCAACGCGTTCGTGGCCCTCGGCTCGGGGATCAGCCTGCTCAGGCTGGCGCAGCCGCTGCACGGCGCGACCCACGACAGCTATGACGCCGCCGCCACCGGCAAGGCCCTCGCCCCCTACGGGGACGTGTTCACGATCGGCGCGATCATGGCCGGGGTCACCGGCCTGCTGTACCTGACCTGGCTGTGGCGGGCGTTCCACCAGTCCCCCGGGCCGCACCGCCACCACCGCGCCTGGGTGCTGCTCGGCTGGTTCCTCCCGGTCGTCAACCTGTGGCTGCCGCCCCGGATGGTCTACGAGGTGTGGGTGAACAGCGGCCGGTACCGGACGGCCGAGCGCCAGGCCGCCGGGCTCGTCGTCGGGGGCTGGTGGGGCTGCGCCCTGCTCGGCCTGGTCCTCGGGCGCGTGTTCACGCACGGCAGCGTCGAGACGCTCGCCGACGCCCGCCTCGACGTGCACGTCGGCGTCGCGGCGGCCGCCTTCCAGGCCCTCGCCGCCGCCCTGTGCATGGCGACCGTCTTCCAGATCACCCGGATCCAGATCACCCGGTGACCCGCCCGGACCGGGCCGCGCGGGTCAGGCGGGCGGGGGGCCGGAGCTTCCCTGGCTGGTGTGCCAGAGGGGTGTTCTCGGCGGGCGCTTGATGGCCGGCCCCGCGTGCCCGATGTCGGAGTAGGGCGACATCGCGAACCCCGTGGGCTGGACGACGCGGCGGCCCACCGGGCGGCTCCGGCCGGACGGGCCCGCCATGGCCGCGCGGACGGCGTCGGGGCCGCCGCGGCGCCACTCCTCGTGCAGGGCGTTCAGGTCCCAGCAGGCGTTCGCGGTGATCGAGACGGCGCGCTCCCCGGCGCGGCGGAGCCGCCCCCGGGCGACGAGCAGCCAGGAGCCGAACACGGTGGCGGCGCACCTGTCCTGCACCGACTCGAAGAACGTGAGGTCGACCGGGCCGGTCGCGTCGTCCAGCGTGGCGAAGATGACGCGCTGCCCCGACCTGACCGCCGGGGTCTGCGTCGCCACCTTGACCCCGGCGACCAGGACCTCGCTCTTGTCCGGACGCCCCGGCAGGTCGGCGGCGCTGACGACGCCGAGCCCGGCGAGCAGCCCGGCGTAGAAGGTCATGACGTGCCGGCTCACGTCCATGCCGAGGATGTCGAGCTCCGCCTCGACCACCTCGGCGGGCGTCATCGGCGGCAGCCCGCCCGCCGGGATCTCCTCCTCCGGCCCCGTCTCCGCACCCGCCGGAATCTCGTCGCCGTCCTCGCGGCCGAGGGGGAGCTGGCCCTCCGGGACGTGCGCGGGACGGGCGGTGACCCGGTCGAGGGCGCCGACGCGGCACAGCAGGTCGCGGCGCGGGACGCCCTCGTGGAGGGCGTCGAACGCGCCCGCCAGGACCAGCCGTTCGGCGATCGGGCGCGACACCCGGGCGCGGCGCCAGAAGTCGGTCAGCGACCGGTACGGCCGGGCCTCGGCGATCCTGCCGATCTCGGCGTCGGAGATGCCCCTGACCTCGCTCAGCGCCACCCGGATCCCGGCCCGGCCGACCGCGGGGACGGGTTCGGCGCGCCAGTCGGCCTCCGAGCGGTTGACGTCCAGCGGGAGGATCGGGACGCCGAAGTGCCGGGCGTCGTCGAGGATGACCCGCTTGGGGTACATGCCGGGGTCGTGGGTGAGGACGCCGGCGTAGAAGGCGGCCGTGTGGTGCCGCTTCAGCCAGGCCGACTGGTAGGTGGGCAGCGCGAACGACGCGGCGTGGGCCTTGCAGAAGCCGAACGCGCCGAACGCGGTCAGCATCCGCCACACGCGCTCGACCGTCGCCCCGTCGTACCCGCGCGCCAGCGCCCGCTCGCGGAACCAGGCGCCGACCACGGCCTGGCCCCGCTCGTGGTTCAGGCTCCGCCGCGCCGCCTCCGCCCTGGACAGGCCGCAGCCGGTCATCACGTCGATGACGCGCAGCACCTGCTCGTGGAAGACGACCACGCCGAGGCTCTCCCGCAGCGCGGGTTCGAGGTCGGGATGCGGGTAGCCGGGCTCCCGCTTCCCGGCGCGGGCCTCCAGGAACGGCGTCACCATGTCGGAGTTGACCGGGCCGGGGCGGAACAGCGAGATGTCGATGACCAGGTCGTCCATGTCGCGGGGCTGGAGCCGTCCGATCAGCTCCCGCTGGCCGGGCGACTCGATCTGGAAGCAGCCGAGCGTCCGGGACGTGCGCACCAGCGCGTACGTCTCGGGGTCGTCGCGCGGGACGTCCTCCAGCGCGATCTCCTCCCCCGTCACCCGGGCGACCTCCGCCACCGCGTGCGCCATCGCCGACTGCATCCGGACGCCGATCACGTCGAGCTTGAGCAGCCCCATCGCCTCGACGTCGTCCTTGTCGAACTGGCTCATCGGGAACCCCACGGCGGCGCGCTCGACCGGAACCCGGTCCCGCAGGCCCGGGTTCGACAGCAGGACGCCGCACGGGTGCATGGCGATGTGGCGGGGCAGCCCGTCCAGGCGCTCGGCGATCCGGAACAGCACCTCCAGGCGGCCCGCCGCCAGGTTGCTCTGCCGGAGCTCGGGCAGGTCGTCCAGGGCCGCGCGGATCTGGTTCGCCCGGATCCGCGGGAACGCCTTGGCGATCGCGTCGATCTCGTGCGGCGGGAGCCCGACGGCGTTGCCGACGTCGCGCAGCGCGCTGCGCGCACGGTAGGTCTCCATCATCGACACGCACGCCGTGGCGTCGGCGCCGAACCGGTCGAACAGCGCCTGGTAGGCCTCCAGCCGGCGGGCCGACTCCACGTCCAGGTCGATGTCGGGCAGGCCCTCGCGGCTGTCGGCGAGGAACCGCTCCATCACCAGGTCGTGCCGCAGCGGGTCCAGGTCGCCGATGCCGACCAGGTAGTTGACCAGGCTGCCCGCGCCCGAGCCGCGGATCGCGCAGCGGATGCCGCGCGCCCTGATCAGCGCGGCGGCGTCGGCGACGGTGAGGAAGTACGGCGCCAGGCCCTTGCGCCCGATCACGCCGAGCTCCTGGTCGAGCCGGGCCGCCGCCTCGCGCGACCCGGCGAGCCCGCGCCGCGCCATCCCCTCCGCGCACCGGGCGGCGAGCCGGGCGTGCGGGTCGCCCTCGACGGCCGGCAGGTGGACCTCGTCCGTGCCGAGGTCGCGGCCGGGATCGAGGACGCAGCGCTCCGACAGCCGCCGGGTGGCCGCGAGCAGCGCGTCGGCCTCGTCCGGGCCGCAGCTCCGCTCCGCGACCCGGCGCATCTCGGGGATCGACTTCAGGTACGCCTGGCCGGTGCGGTCGTCCAGGTGCCGCCGGTCGAGCGGGACCAGGCGGCGCGTCACGTCCAGGACCTGCGCGACCGGGTGGTCGGACGGGTCCAGGTAGCGGACGGCGTTGCCCAGGACGGCGGGCGCCCCGGCCTCGCGGGCGAGCGCGAGCATCCGCGCCGCCCGGGGCCCGTCGCCCCTGTCGCGGTGGTCGACGATCTCGATCATGGTCTCGGCCGCGGCGCGCCACGCCGCGAGCCGGGCCGCCGCCACGTCCGGGCGGCGCCCGGTGAGGGCCCGGCCGACGTCCGAGGCCGGGCCGAGCAGGACGATGAGGCCCTCGGCGTGCGCGGCGACCATCTCCCTGGTCACCAGCGGGCGGCCGCGGTCGCCCGCCGCGTGCGCCGCCGTCACCAGCCGGCACAGCGACCGCCACCCGGCGCGGCCCTCGGCGAGGACGACCACGCGCTCCTCCCCGGTGGAGGCGACCCTGAGATCGGCGCCGACGACGGCGCCGATCCCCGCGTCGGCGCACGCCCGGACGTGCCGGACGGCGCCGTACAGGCCGTCGCGGTCGGTCAGCGCCAGCGTCTCCATGCCGAGGACCGCCGCGCGCTCCGCCAGCGCCGCGGGCGGCGCGACGCCGAACCGGAGCGAATAGGACGAAGCGACATGAATATGCACGTCAGTCCCATACCCGGGATAGCAGCCAACTGTCGGCGGCGACGTCATAACGCAGCTCGTAGACGCCGATCTCCCGGTCCGGGGTCGCCTCGATCCGCCAGAACTCCCGCTCGCCGGCGGCCTCGCCGTCCGGATGCCGCTCCCGCCACCAGTCGCGGGTCGTGACCCAGTGCTCCAGCACCCGCCGGACGGTGTAGAGCCGGCCACGCCAGACGAACCGGACCGGACGGCCGTCGCTCACCCAGACGTCCACCGGATCGCCGAACACGCGCGTCATCTGCCTCCCCCTCGCGCTCGCCGCACGGGGGAAGGAGCATGCGGACCTCGTTCTCGAACAGACGTTCGGTATGGAGTCTAGGGAACCCCGGGCCCGGGGAGCAAGGCGGGGTCAGCCGAGAAGGGCGCGGACATGGTCGGCGACCTCGCCGGGCCGGGCCGCGTCGGCCATGCCGCCGGAGGGCCACAGGTAGTACCAGCCGTCGCCGCACGGCGTGGCGAGGACGATCACGTGGCGCCCCGTGCCCGGCGCGTAGACGGCCAGCAGGGACTCCCCGGGCCCGGCGAACCGCCAGGACAGGCCCCGGGCCTCGACCTCGCGCGCGAGCGCCGCGAGGTGACGCCGGCGCATCTCGGCGATCTCCCGCCCACCGACTACAGACACATCAGCCGCCTCAGCTGGTCCGAGCCGCCGGCATGACCTTGAGCTACCATCCGGCGACGGTTGGTGACCGCTCCTCAGCATGACTCCGATCCGGCCGCCGTGCGGGGAGAATCCCAAGAGTGGGGACGGGTGTACCCCGGCCGCTAGGGGATGGTCCGCAGAAGCGGTGTAACGCGCCGTCCGGATACGGGCCAATCACCGCGCAGGTGGTTTCCGGTCCCCGGAACCTGGCCCGCATACGGAGGCTCCGTCCGTGATAGAAGCCTCTGTGAGGCGGGCGCCGCCCGCGTCAGCCAAAGAAGAAGGAGCGAGCCGATGAGCGCCGTCCCCGCCGGCGACCCGTCAGGCCACACACACCCCCGCGCCCAGGGGCACGGTCCGGAGCAGGGCCGCGCTCTGGCCGGGCTGCGCGAGCGCAAGAAGCAGCGGACCCGCCTCGCGCTCATCGACGCGGCCCTGGACCTGTTCCTCGCCCAGGGCTACGAGGCGACCACCATCGACGAGATCGTGGCGGCGGTGGAGGTGTCGCAGCGCACCTTCTTCCGCTACTTCGGCACCAAGGAGGACGTGGTCACGAGCTTCCTCACCGAGCACGACCAGGTGCTGGAGGAGGCCCTCGCGGCCCGCCCGCCCGAGGAGCGGCCGTTCACCGCGCTGTTCGAGTCGCTGCGCGTCGTCCTGCGGACGATCGCCGAGAGCGACCCGGCCGACGGCGCCCGGTTCCGCCGCGTCCGGCAGGTGATCGAGGCGACGCCGTCGCTGATGGCGGCGCAGATGGCGCGCTACTCCGCGTCGGCGGAGGCGCTCGCCACCGAGATCGCGCGCCGCGAGGGCGTCGACATGGAGCGGGACCTGCGGCCGCGGATCGTCGTGTCGTTCTACCTGGCCGCGACCAAGGTCGCCTTCGAGGACTGCGCCCGCCAGGACATCTGGGACGCCGGGACGGTCGCGGCGCGCGTGGAGGAGGCCGTGACGCTCGTCAGCCGGACCATGCGCGACTGGGTGTGACCGTCCCGCCGGCGGAATAGCCCGCGGGGGCGCCGGGGTTCTCCGGGAGCGTCCACGCGAACCGACCCGTCAGGAGAACGACATGCGCGCGATCGTCATCACCCGCACCGGCGGCCCCGAGGTCCTGGAGGCGTCCGAGCGCCCCGACCCGGTGCCCGGGCCGGGCGAGGTGCTGATCGACGTCGCGGCGGCCGGGGTCAACTTCATCGACGTGTACTACCGGACGGGCGCCTACCCGCAGGAGACCCCCTACACGCCCGGCGTCGAGGCGGCCGGGACGGTCGCGGCGGTCGGCGAGGGCGTCCGTGAGTTCTCGGCGGGCGACCGCGTCGCGTGGGCGAACGTGCAGGGCGGCTACGCGGAGAAGGCCGTGGTCCCCGCGGACAAGGTCGTCCCCGTCCCCGGCGGGGTGGGCCTGGAGGACGCGGCGGCGTCGCTGCTGCAGGGCATGACCGCGCACTACCTGACGAGGTCGACGTATCCGGTCCGGGAGGGCGACACCGTCCTCGTGCACGCGGGGGCGGGCGGGATGGGGCTGCTGCTCACGCAGGCGGCCGTCTCCCTCGGCGCCCGGGTGATCGCGACGGCGTCCACCCCGGAGAAGGAGAGCCTGGCGAAGGACGCGGGCGCGGACGCCACGATGGGCTACGACGGGTTCCCCGAGCGGGTGCGGGAGCTCACCGGAGGCGAGGGCGTCGCCGTCGTGTACGACGGCGTCGGGGCGCCCACGTTCGACGGGAGCCTGGAGAGCCTCCGGCGGCGCGGCACCCTGGCCCTGTACGGCGCGGCGGGCGGCCCGGTCCCGCCGTTCGACCCCCAGCGCCTCAACCGGGCCGGATCGGTGTTCCTGACCCGGCCGTCCCTCGCCCACTACGTCGAGGAGCGCGCGGAGCTGCTGGAGCGCGCCGCCGACGTCTACGCGTGGGTGGAGTCCGGTGCCGTGAAGGTCCACATCGGCCGCCGCTACGACCTCGCCGAGGCCGCCGCGGCGCACGCCGACCTCGAGGCGAGGCGCAGCACCGGCAAGCTCCTGCTGATCCCCTGAGGTCCCGCCCGGCGCCGCGGCCTCCCCTAGGCTGGCCCCCGGACGAACGATCTCTCAAGGAGCGCCGCCCCCCATGACGACGTACGCCGCCGGACCGCTGGAGCACGACGAACCCCGCGTCCTCGGCCCGTACCGCCTGCTCGGGCGGCTCGGCCGCGGCGGCATGGGGACGGTCTACCTGGCCGCCGAGCCCGACGGCCGGCGGGTCGCGGTGAAGGTCGTCAACCGGGAGCTGGCCGGGGAGCCGGCGTTCCTCGCCCGGTTCCGCCGCGAGGTGACCGCGGCGCGGCGCGTCCACCGGTTCTGCACCGCGCCCGTGATCGACGCCGAGCTCGACCAGGACCCGCCGTACATCGTCACCGAGTACATCGACGGGCCGAGCCTGGAGAAGGCCGTCGGGGACAGGGGCCCCCTGCCCGGCTCCGACCTGGAGGGACTCGCGGTCGGCGTCGCCACCGCGCTCGCCGCCATCCACGGCGCCGGGATCGTGCACCGCGACCTCAAGCCCGCCAACGTCCTGCTGTCCTCCACCGGCCCCCGCGTCATCGACTTCGGCATCGCCCGCGCCCTCGACGCCCCCGACGGCCCCACCCGCACCGGCCAGTTCGTCGGGACGCCGTCCTACATCGCGCCCGAGGTGCTGCGGGGAGAACCGGTCGAGCAGGCGTCGGACGTGTTCGCGTGGGGCTGCGTCGTCGCCTACGCCGGGACCGGGCGCCCCCCGTTCCAGAGCGGGACCGTCGCCGAGACGTTCCGCCGCATCGAGCACGAGGAGCCCGACCTCGCCGGCCTCGACCCGCGGCTGCGCGAGGTCGTCGCCGCCGCGCTCGGCAAGGACCCGCGCGACCGCCCGACGGCGCGGCGGCTGCTGACCCTGCTCGTCGGGCAGGAGAAGGCCGACCTCACCCAGGCCGTGGAGACGATCTCGGCGTCGTGGCGGGGGCCGGATCCGGCCGCGGAGCCCGCCTCCGAGCCGGACGGCGCGCGCCCCGCGGCCGTCGAGGTCCCGGCTCCGAGGCCCGCGCCGGAGGCCGCCGCCCCCGCGGTCGCGGCGGCGCGCGAGCCCGGCCCGGACGCGGAGACGGTCCTCGTCGACCTGCCGTTCCCGGCCGCCTGGCGCGGCCCGCGGCGCTGGCTCACCCTGCTCAGGGGCCTGCTGGTCATCCCGCACCTGGTCGTGATGCTGATCATGTACGCGGCCCTGGTGGTCGTCATGCCGCTCAGCTGGCTGGTCATCCCGTTCACCGGCCGGTACCCCCGCGCCCTGTACGCGCTGGCCGTCGGCTGCCAGCGCTGGTCCAGCCGGGTCGTGGCGTACGCGCTCGGGCTCACCGGCGAGAAGCTCCCGCCGTTCCGCACCCTTCCCCGCGCCCGCCGCACGAACTGAACGTGCCGAAGACTCCGCGCGTCCGAATAACCGTGGACCGCTAGGGTTCTACGACAAAGACTCCCGAATCCCCCTCAGGATCACGATGACCACGCACGCAGGAGAGAACGGGGAGACCCTGCGCCCCGGCGACCCCGCCGAGCTCGGCCCCTACACGCTGGTGGGGCGGCTCGGCCGGGGCGGCATGGGGACGGTCTACCTCGGCGAGGACCGCGCCGGCCGCCGCGTCGCCGTAAAAATGATCAACCGGGAGCTCGCCGGTGAGGGCACGTTCCGGGAGCGGTTCCGCCGCGAGGTGACCGCGGCGCGGCAGGTCCGCCGGTTCTGCACCGCGCCCGTGATGGACGCCGAGCTCGACACCGACCCCCTGTACGTCGTCACCGAGTACATCGAGGGCCCGAGCCTGGAGAGCGCCGTCGCCGAGCGCGGGCCACTGCCCGGCTCCGACCTGGAGGGCCTCGCGGTCGGCGTCGCCACCGCGCTCGCCGCCATCCACGGCGCCGGGATCGTGCACCGCGACCTCAAGCCCGCCAACGTCCTGCTGTCCTCCACCGGCCCCCGCGTCATCGACTTCGGCATCGCCCGCGCCCTCGACGCCCCCGACGGCCCCACCCGCACCGGCCAGTTCGTCGGGACCCCGAACTACCTGCCGCCCGAGCTGCTGCGCGGCGAGCAGGTCTCGCCCGCCTCCGACGTGTTCTCGTGGGGCTGCGTCGTCGCCTACGCCGGGACGGGGCGCCCCCCGTTCGCGGGCACCACCGTTCCGGAGATCTTCTACCGCGTCGTCCACGAGGAGCCGAGGCTCGACGGGCTCGACCCCGGCCTGCGCGACGTCGTCGCCGCCGCGCTCGACAAGGACCCGCGGCGGCGGCCGACCGTCCAGGACCTGCTCGGACGGCTCGTCGGCAACGGCCAGGCCGACCCGGCGAGGCTCGCCGAGACCGTCCAGGCGAGCTGGCACGGACCGGCGAGCGACCCGACCGCCCAGGCCCGCACGGCGCCGGCCGCCTTCCAGCAGCCGACCCCGCCGCCCGCGGCCCCCGGCGCCACCCGCCAGGACGCGCGGCCCGCCGTCCCCCGGTCGGGCGGCGCGTCCCGGCGTCCGCTGGTCATCGGCGGCGCCGTCGCGGCCGCCCTCGTCCTGCTCGCCGTCGTCGGGTTCCTCGTGCTGCGCCCGGACGGCCCGCCCGGCAACGTCGCCACGACGTTCAGCGACGACTTCTCCGACGACGGCTCCGGCTGGGGCACCTTCAGCGGCCAGTACGGCTACGTGAACGGCGGCTACCGGCTGGAGTCCCAGGGCTCGACCGGCGGGGTGAGGCGGGACGTGCCCAAGGACGACTTCGCCCCCGACCCGATGCTGGCCACCGTCACCACCAGGGTCGCCCAGGGTTCCCCCGACGGCATGTACGGCCTCACCTGCCGCATGACCGAGGACGGTGCGAGCGAGTACATGTTCCTCGTCCGCAACGACGGCAAGGGCGCGGTGCTCCGCAAGCTCACCAAGGACCGCGGCACCAAGGAGCTCGACAGCCCCGACTCGGTCGCCGGCCTCTCCGAGGGCGAGTCGAACAAGCTCCAGATCGCCTGCGAGAGCGGCGACGACGGCAAGCAGGTGCGGCTGCGGCTCTGGGTGAACGGCCACCGGGTCATCGACGCGACCGACACCGACCAGCCGCTCGGCAACGGCAAGGCCGGCCTGCAGGTCGAGCGGGGCGGCAACGCCGCGCAGCAGATCATCGTCGACTTCGACGACTTCGACCTGTCGGAGATCCTCGGCTAGGCCGGGGCCGGCCGGCCCGGCAGGTAGCCGTTCGTCCACCGGGTCAGCTCCGCGAAGACCTGCGAGCGGGCCGGTTCGGCGGACAGCACCAGGTCGTGCAGGCCGCCCTCGATCCGCACGAGCGTGACGTGCCGCCCGATCCGCGGCGCCCACTTCGCCATGTGCTCGACGTCCAGGACGGCGTCGGCGCCCGTCACGTCCAGCACCCCGCGGGTCGGGCGGACGCTGCGCGTCGACGCCATCACCAGCACCGGGACGTCGACGTCCAGGCCGCGGTGCAGGCGCAGCTGCCCCCGCCGCACGGCCGCCAGCCACGCCGCCCGCACCGGGAACCCGGCGAGCGGCTTCCAGGCCAGGTCGAACTCCCACTCGCCCTCGTGGTCGCGGTGGATGCTGCGCGGGTACCGGTCGGACACCCCCGCGGGCAGCTTCGCCTTCGGGAACCGGGGACGCAGCGCACGCGCCAGGCCCGCGCCGGCCTTGCGCATCACCAGCGGCTCGGCGAGGTCCAGGAACGGGCTGTTGAGGAACACGCCGTCGATCAGGCCCTTGCCCCTGGCCCTGTCGGCCCACAGGGCCGCGACCAGGCCGCCGGTCGAGTGGCCGTTCAGCAGGAACGTATCGTGCCCGTCCACGTCCCGGATGATCCGCACCGCCTCGTCGATCTCCGGGAAGTAGTCCGACAGGCTCTCGACGTAGTTCGGGGTCTGGTGCGGCCGCAGCGAGCGCCCGTACTTGCGCAGGTCGAGCGCGTAGAAGTCGAAGCCGAGCTCGACGTAGAAGTCGGCGAGGTGCCGCTGGAAGAAGTAGTCGACGAACCCGTGCAGATAGAGCACCGCCCGCCGGGACGGGTCGCCGCCGCCCCGGCGCCGCACGAGCGTCGCCACGACCTCGCCCTCGGCGTCGCGGCCCATCGGCAGCTCGATCGCCTCGTACCCGGGGCCGAGCACGTCCGCCGTCACGTCCACATTTCCTCCCGCTGTCCGGTGAACTGATGCCCCATGATCGGGCGTCAAAGAGACCGACCGTACGACAGACTGAATCACAGCCCCTCTCCACCCCGGGAGTCGAGTCATGCAGGCGCCCCTCCGTGACCGAGACCCGCGGCTGCTCGGCCCGTACGTGCTCACCGCCCGCCTCGGCCGGGGCGGCATGGGCACCGTCTACCTCGGCGAGGACGCGTCGGGACGGCGGGTCGCGGTCAAGGTCATCAACACGGAACTGGCCGACGACGAGGCGTTCCACGAGCGGTTCCGCAGCGAGGTGACGGCCGCGCGGCAGGTCAGCCGGTTCTGCACGGCCGCCGTCCTGGACGCCCGGCTCGACGGCGACCCGCTGTACGTGGTGACCGAGTACGTCAACGGGCCGTCGGTCGAGGAGGCCGTCAAGGCGGACGGCCCCCTGCGCGGCGGCGACCTGGAGGCCCTCGCGGTCAACGTCGCGACGGCGCTCGGCGCCATCCACGGCGCCGGGATCGTGCACCGCGACCTCAAGCCGTCCAACGTGCTGCTGTCCCCGACCGGGCCGCGCGTGATCGACTTCGGCATCGCCCGCGCGCTGGACGCCACCGAGGGCCCGACCCGGACCGGTCAGTTCGTCGGCACGCCCGCCTACATCGCGCCCGAGCTGATGCACGGGCGGGAGGTCACGCCCGCCGCCGACGTGTTCTCCTGGGGCTGCGTCGTCGCCTACGCGGGCACGGGCCGCGCCCCGTTCGGCGGCGGGACGCTCCCGGAGGTCATCAGCCGGGTGACGTCCGCCGACCCCGACCTGGAGGGCCTCGATCCGGCCGTCCGCGATCTGGTGGCCCGGGCGCTGGCCAAGGAGCCCGCCGACCGCCCGACGGTGAAGCAGCTGATCCAGGCGCTGACCGGCGAGGACGCGCCGCCCGCGGCTCCGCCCGCCGCCGCGCCGCCCGAACCGGAACCGGTGCCGGAGCCGGAGCCGGAGCCGACGCCTGCGCCTCTGACGAGCGTCGACTCCGTGCCGCCGACGCGCCCGGTCGGCATGCGGGCACCCGCGACCCCGGCGAGGAAGCGGTCCCGGCACCGCGACCGGGGCCTGCTCATCGCCGCGACCGGCGCGGTCCTCGCCGTCTCCGCCGTGATCGGAGCCCTCAACATCCCGGGCGGCGACGACTCCCCGGACGCCTCGGGGCCCACCGGGGCCGCCGTCCTCGGCGACGAACCGCCGGACGTCAAGGAGAAGATCTTCGACGACGGCTTCAACGACGCCGGCTCCGGCTGGAAGACGGCCGCCACCCCGGTCTTCGACGCGTCCTACCGCGACCGGAAGTACGAGATCCACGTCCTGCCGAAGGCCGGGCGCACGACCGTCGACGCACCGGTGAGCAGGATCCCCGACTCCCAGCTCGTCGAGGTCGAGGTCACGCCGAAGGACGCCTACGGCGAGGCGGGGGTGTACTGCCTGGGAAGCTCGGGCTACGCGTTCCTCCTCGGCTCGGACGGGCGCGCGCGCATCGCCAGGCTGGCCACCCGGCAGGCGCAGACCGTGACGACCGGCATCGCACCCAGGCTGCGCGAGAGGAACCGCCTCCAGGCCGCCTGCGTCAAGCGCGAGGACGGCAACGTCGACCTGGCGATGTGGGTCAACGGCAAGCCGGTCGCCTCGTCCGCCGCCACGCCGCCGAGCAGCGTCCCCGGCAACAGCGGCCTGCTCGTGGTCCGCGACGAGGGTGCGACCGGATGGCCCCAGGCGGTCTTCGACGACTTCGCGCTCTGCGAGGTCTGACCCTCGTCAGACACATCCGCGCAGGTCACCTACTGTTGTCGTGATGTCTGAGAGCAGTGGCGGCGCCGGACTGCGCGCCGGGCTGCGCCGCCGCCACATGACGATGCTGGCGATCGGCGGCGCGATCGGCGCCGGGCTGTTCGTCGGCAGCGGCGCCGTGATCAGCACCGCCGGGCCCGCCGCCGTCCTGTCGTACGCGGCGGCCGGCCTGCTGGTGCTGTGCGTGCTGCGGGCGCTCGGCGAGATGGTCGTCGCGCGCCCGGTCGCCGGGTCCCTCGCCGAGTACGCGCGGATGGCGCTCGGCCCCTTCGCGGGTTTCACCATCGGCTGGCTGTACTGGTACCTCTACGTGATCCTCGTCGGCGCCGAGGCGACCGCGGGCGCCGGCATCCTCGCCGGCTGGACCGGCCTGCCGCAGTGGGCGCTGGCCGCCGGGCTGCTGGTCGCGATGACGGCGGTGAACCTCGTCTCCGTCCGGTCCTTCGGCGAGTTCGAGTTCTGGTTCGCCTCGATCAAGGTCGCGGCGATCCTGGTGTTCGTCGTCCTCGGCGTCCTGTACGTCACCGGCCTCTGGCCGGACTCGCCCGGCGGCCTCGCCGTGCTCACCGGGCACGGCGGGTTCGTCCCGAACGGCGCCGGGTCGGTCTTCACCGCCATCGTCGCGGTGATGTTCGCGTTCGGCGGGACGGAGATCGTCACGATCGCCGCCGCGGAGAGCGAGGAGCCGGGCCGGGCGGTCGCCCGGGCCACGAGCAACGTGCTGTGGCGCGTCGCGCTGTTCTACGTGCTGTCGATCCTGCTCGTCGTGTCGATCCTGCCGTGGAACGACGCGAAGATCCTCACCAGCCCGTTCGTCAGCGCCCTGGACCGGCTGGACGTGCCCGCCGCCGGCACCCTCATGCAGGCGGTCATCCTCACCGCCGTCCTGTCGGTGCTGAACTCGGCGATCTACGTCTCGTCCCGGATGCTGTACGTGCTGACCCGCGACGGCGACGCCCCCGCCGGGCTGGTGCGGCTGAACCGGCGCGGCGTCCCCGTCCGGGCGATCCTGCTCGGGACGGTCGCGGCGTGGGCGGCGGTCGTCGCGTCCTACGTCTCCCCCGACCAGGTCTTCAAATTCCTGATGAACTCGATCGGGGTCGTGCTGGCCTTCGTCTACCTGGCGATCCTGTTCTCGCAGCTGCGGCTGCGGTCCCGGCTGCGGCGCGAGGACCCGGCGAGCCTCACCTACCGGATGTGGCTGTTCCCGTACCTGACCTGGCTGGTCATCGCCGCCCTGCTCGCCGTGCTGGTCTCGATGGCGTTCATGGCCGGGCAGCGCTCCCAGCTGGCCGCCTCCCTGGTCAGCCTCGCCGCCGTCGCGCTCGCCTACCCGCTGCGGCGCCGCTTCGGCAGGCGGCCGCCGGTCGCCTCTCCCGTCGCCGCGGCGCGCGGACCCGGGGGCTAGCTCAGTCCTTGCGGCCCGTCGCCGCGACCGTGACGCCGAGACCGATCATCATCAGGCCGCCGGTTCCGCCGATCGCCGCGAGGCGGCGCGGCGAGCGGGCGAACCAGTCGCGGGCCGTCCCCGCCGCGATCCCCCACACGCTGTCGCAGCACAGCGCGATCACCGCGAAGATCGCGCCGAACAGCATCATCTGGAGCTCGACGTGGCCGTTCTCGCGCACCACGAACTGCGGCAGGACGGCCGCGAAGAACACGGTCGTCTTCGGGTTGGTGATGCCGACGAAGAAGCCCTGCAGCAGCGCCCGGCCCCCGCCGCGCTCCGCCTCGCTCCCGGCGATCGCCTCCTGGAGCGAGCGCCGGTGCCGGATGGCCTGCACCCCGAGGTAGACGATGTAGACCGCGCCCACGATCTTCAGGGCGGTGAACACGACGACGGAACGCTCCACGACCGATCCGATCCCCACCGCGACCGCCGCGGTCAGCACCAGGGCGGCGAGCACCCCGCCGACCACGCCCGCGAGCGCGGTGCGCCGGCCGTGCGCCAGCGCGCGGCCGACGACGAACAGGACGGACGGCCCCGGGATCAGGATGATCGCCAGTGCCATCGCGGAGAACGCCAGAAGCTGATGAGTCGACACCATGCCCCGGAGAGTACGCATTCCGGGCATGGCGGCCCACCCGTTTTCCCGGGGGTCAGCCGGTGAGGACTTCCCAGGCGGCGCCGCGGCGGACCAGGAGGTTGTGCGTGAGGAGGCTCCCCGCGGGCACGTCCCACACCGGGTCGTCGCCGTCGTCGCCGCGGTCCTCGGCCCACACCTGCGAGACCGCCCAGCGGAGCTTGTCGATGCCGTCCGGGTGCCCGGTGCCGGACGCGACGAACACGTCCCGCGCGGGCGCCGCGACGACGAGGTCGCCCTCCACGTCCTGCGCCAGCTTCTCCAGGAACCCCTCGTCCAGGAGCAGGCCCGACTCCAGGCCCCCGCCCCGCGGGGACGCGCCCAGCGACACCGTCACGGCGCGCGCGTCGGGATACCAGCTGAGGCTCAGCTCGGGACGAAGGTCGCGCAGGTTGATCACCGCGTGGCGGCGCAGCTCGCCCTGCGCCACCCCGAGGTCGGCGCAGTGCCGGCGCGCCACGTGCTCGTAGCGGCGGCCGGACGGGGCCCCCTCGTCGGCGATCTCCAGCGCGTAGGTGACGTACAGGTCGGCGGCGAACGGGTCGCGGATCGGCTCCTCGTCCGCCGGGAGCGGGAACTCCAGCTGGACCTCGGCCGGCACCCGCGCCTTCATCAGCGGGACGATCAGCTTGGACCGCGGGTCGGTCACGGGGTGCTCCTCCTGGTGCTCTGCCTGCGTGCGCCTGTGTTCACGAGTGGATCACCCTACCCCCGCCGAGGGCGGCGCCGGGGCTCCGCCGGGCGGGACGACGGGCAGGCCCCCCGGCGCGCCGCCCTCGATGATCCGCCACAGGGCCCCGGTGTCCATGTGCTCCTCGACGAGGTCGCCGAGCGCGTCCAGGGTCGCCTCCCTCAGCGCCCCGAAGGACACGTCCGGGGCCGGGACGAACCGCCTCTCCGCCGTCCGGGCGACGTCCGCGAGGAACGCCCTGCGGAAGCCGTCGTTCTCCATCGCGCCATGCCAGGTCGTCCCCCACACGGCGCCTTTCCGGCACCCGTCGAGGAACGGCTCCCCCTCCGCGCTCACGATGCCGTGATGGATCTCGTAGGCGTTCACGGTCTCCCCGTAGGCGCTTCCGGTGGGCCGCCCGAGGGTCTTCTCCTTCTTGAACTCGACCTTCGCAGGAAGGAGACCGAGCCCTCGCGCTCTCCCCTCCTTTGACTCGACACCGTCCACGATCTCTTCGGCCAGCATCTGGTAGCCGCCGCAGATCCCGAGGACCGGCCGCCCCTCCTCGGCCCTCCTGCGGATCTCGTCGGCCATTCCCCGGTCGCGGAGCCACGCCAGATCGGCGACCGTGGCCCGGGTCCCCGGAAGCACCACCAGGTCGGCCTCGGCCAGGTCGCCGGCACTCGCCGCGTACCGGACGACGACGCCGGGCTCGCAGGCCAGGGCGTCCATGTCCGTGAAGTTGGAGATGCGCGGGAACCGGACGACGGCGATGCGCAGCGTCTCCTTCCCGTAAGGCCCTTTCGCGTCGGGCCTCGGCGCGTCCAAGGCCAGGGTGTCCTCAGAATCGAGATACAGGCCGAGTTTCCAGGGCAGCACCCCCAGCGTCGGGCGCCCGGTGAGCATCGCGAGCTGCTCCAGCCCCGGCGCGAGAAGCTCCCGCGCCCCCCGGAACTTGTTGATGACGAATCCGGAGATCAGCGCCTGGTCGGCGGGCTCCAGCAAGGCGACCGTGCCGTAGAGCGACGCGAAGACACCGCCCCGGTCGATGTCGCCGACCACCACCACCGGCAGGTTCGCGGCCCGGGCCAGCCCCATGTTGACGATGTCGCCGCCCCGCAGATTGATCTCGGCGGGACTCCCGGCCCCCTCGCACACCACCACGTCGTACCTGGCCCGCAACTCCTCAAGGCACTCCAGCACGACGCCCTTGAGCCGCTCCTTGTGCGCCCCGTACTGAAGCGCGTCGACCTCCGCCACGGGCTTCCCCAGCACCACGACCTGGCTTCTGCGGTCGCTTCCCGGCTTGAGCAGCACCGGATTCATCAGCGCCGCGGGCTCCACCCCCGCGGCCTGCGCCTGCATGTACTGCGCCCGCCCGATCTCCGCCCCGTCGCTCGTCACCATCGAGTTCAGCGACATGTTCTGGGCCTTGAACGGCGCGACCTTCACCCCCTGCCGCGCCAGCCACCGGCACAGCCCCGCGGTGACGACGCTCTTCCCCGCGTCCGAGGTGGTCCCCGCCACCAGAAGCCCGCTCACCGCACACTCCAGACCACGGCCGCCGCCGCGAACGTCACCGCCGCCGAAAGCCGGACGGCCCTCCGGATGTCCCTGACCTCGGGCGCCCGCCCGTCCCCCATCTCGGGCCGCCGCTCGACCCGTCCGCCATAGGCGTTGGCGCCGCCCAGCCTCACCCCGAGCGCCCCGGCGAAAGCGGCCTCGCACCGTCCCGCGTTGGGACTCGGATGCTTCGCCCCGTCCCGGCGCAGAACCCGCCAGGCCTCCCGCCCCGAGCACAGGGCGACCAGTCCCCCGGTGATCCTCGCCGGAACCCAGTTCGCTACATCGTCCAACCGCGCCGCCGCCCACCCGAACCGCTCGTACTTCGGACTCCGATACCCGACCATGGCGTCGAGCGTGTTCACGGCCCGGTACATGAGCAGCCCCGGAATGCCCGCCACCGCTCCCCACACCAGAGGCGCGATGGACGCGTCCGACGTGTTCTCGGCCACCGACTCCACCACCGCACGGCTCAGATCGCGAGCATCCAACCCCCGCGGATCCCGGGCGCACAGATGGGAAAGCCGCTCCCTGGCCGCCTCCACGTCGCCCCGCTCCAGCACCCGCGCCATGTAGAGCCCTTCACGCCCCAGCGACGTCCCGCCGAGCACGGCCCAGGTGACCCCGGCGGTAACAAGACAGTGCACTACGGGCCGCCGGCTCGCCCGCTCAAGCGCAACCCCCACGACCCCGGCGCCCCCCACCAGGGCCCCGACATAGACCGCACCCCGCCAGCGCGAGTCCCCATAGACCCAGCGCTCGACCCCGGACGCCACCCGACCGAAACCTGCCACGGGATGCCACCGCTTCGGGTCCCCGAAGAGAGCGTCCAGCGCGACCCCGAGAACCAGCCCCTCACCAGAGACGCGCATCGAGCTCATCCCAGTGCCGCTCCAGCCAGTCCTGCGCCCGCCGTATCCGGGGCCCGGCGCCTCCCTGCCAGATCCGCGCCCATCCCCCACCGCGTTCCGCCCTCCCCCGCATCGCCCGATAGGACCGCTCGAACCGCACCCGCGCCGCCGGCAGCACCTCCCGCCGCCGCTCCCGGTCCAACCCGTAGGCATCGCAGAAGATCCGCAGCCTGCGCCCCACGTCCACCCCGTAGAGCACGGCGTCCCGATCGGCCGGATCCTCGATCGGCCCCCAGTGCCGCAACGCCGTGACCACGTCGAACACCCGCGTGGTGGGCCGCGCCAGATCGAAGTCGATCAGAGCGACCGGCCGCCCGCCCCGGAAGACCACGTTCTCCGGCGTCACATCGCAGTGCCCGATGACCTCGGGCTCCCCGTCCACGTTGGACGTCTCCGCGTCCCACGGCGCCCCCACCGGCGCCTCGTACGACGCGACCGCGTCGTGGTACCGCCTCAGCAGCCGCCCCACGTCCCGCAGCACGTCCTCCGAGACGACGGACGCCGCCAACGGCCGCTGCGGCACCTCCCCGGGCACCCAGCTGAGCACCTCCCGCCCCAGCTCATCGACCCCCAGCACCCGCGGCGCCTCGAACCCCACGTCCTCCAGGTGCCGCAGCAGCCCGTGGACCGCCGGACTGTGCGCCCTCAGCGGCCGCCGCACCGTCTCCCCGACCCGCACCACACCCTCCGACACGGCCCCACCGGAGAGCGGCACCTCAATGTTCACCGCCACAGCACCCCAAGATAGGACCCCCGCCCCAGCGGTAAGGCCGTTATAGATGTGGAGCCGGACGACGTGCACCCTTACACTGTGTCCCGGCGTCCCGCCGGGCGCCGAGCGCCCGTAGCTCAGCTGGACAGAGCATCGGACTTCTAATCCGACGGTCGCGGGTTCGAATCCTGCCGGGCGCGCCACACCCTCACCCGCGCGAACGCCATCTCCGGGCGACGCGGGCGATAGGGCAGATGACCGCGGTGCCGCGCTACTTCGTGCCCGGCGAGGGAACCGAAGGGTCGGGTTGCGGGGGTGCCGGGTCGGGGTCTTCGTGGGGAGGGGGCTGCGGCTTGGGGTCGGCCGGGACGCGGACCAGCCAGGCGGCGCACACGGCGGTGACCGCGGCCATCAGGACCAGCAGGACCCGGTAGTCGACGACTAGCGACAGTGCTGCGCCGAGGGCGATGGAGACGGTTTGCGGAGTGCTGATGACGCCCATCGCCGCGGTCAGCGCCCGGCCGCGCAGGGCGTCGGGCGTTCGCCGCTGCACCGCCATGACCAGGCCAACGGTCGTCCAGCACATGCCGAAGCCGAAAAGGAACGCGCCCACCGCCACCGGGGGGATTGCGGGCGCCAGGTAGACCAAGGACGCGATCGTCACCAGGGCGATGCCCAGCATCACCGTGCGCAGGTCGCCGACGCGGCGGATGGCGGCGCCCGCCGCCAGGCCGGCGCAGACCGCGCCCGCGCCCTGCACACTGCTCAGCACGCCGACGAACGCGGGAGCGCGGTGAAGCCCGTCGTCGACGATCGAGAAGATGAGAGTCTGGGAGAAGCCCGTCACCAGCATGGCCAGGCCCAGTGCGCCCACCAGCGTGCGCAGAGGCGTGGACCGGTAGATGTGGCGCAGGCCCGAGAGCACCTCTTCGCGCAGTTCCAGTGCGCCGGTGACGTGACGCTGGTCGCCGGGCGCCCGGATGAGCCACACGCATACCGCGGCCGCCAGGAACGTGGCCGCGTCCAGTAGAGCCACTACGTGGCCGCCCGCCACCGTGAACAACGCCGCGCCGAAGAGGGGGGCCAGCAGCTTCACGCCGTCGGCGGAGGTCTGCAGGAGGCCGTTGGCGTCGGGGAGTGCGTCCTCGTCCACGATCGCCGTGACGAGGGCGGCCTGGGTGGCGGTGATGACCACGCCGGCGATGCCGTAGCAGAGGATGATCGCGTACAGCATCCAGACCTGGCCCTCGCCGCGCACCAGCAGGCTGAGCAGCATGACGCCCGCCATCACCAGGTTGGTCACGATGAAGATCTGGCGCCGCGGGAACCTGTCGATGAGCACCCCGGCGAACGGGGCGAACAGGAACGGCAGGGCGACGAAGAAGAACGCGCCGCCCGCCGCGGCATTGCTGCCGGTCAGCTCCTTCACCCAGATACCGAAGGCAATGATGAGCGCCCGGTCGCCCAGGGTCGACAAGGTCTGACCGATGATCAGGAGCCGGAACCCACGATTGGTCAGCAGAACCCTCACGGGCGACCTCCTCGGCGGCGAGGCAGAACTACAAGACCATGCCATATCGGCGCGTTCGGGGATATGGCCGTGCGGTGGCCGGATCCGGCGCTCGGCAATTCGGCCGCGCCCATTTACGATCAGTAAAGATCATGTGTCGGACGATCAATCGGACACCTGAGCGACAGCGCCGTCGTCCTCCCGGCCACCCCTACGGGATGCGGCGAACGGGGCATGAGGCCGCTCGCCGGTAGCCGTCCGTGCGAGGAGGTCGATATGTCGGAGGCGCCGGTCGCGGATCCGGCCGCGGGACTCGCAGAGCCCGCGGCGCTTCTGGATCCCTACTCCCTCTTCGGCCGCCTGCGCGAGAGCGCGCCCGTCTACCGCAGCACCTTCCTCGACTCGTGGGTGATGACCAGGTACGACGACTGCGCCGCGGTGCTGCGCGACACGGAGTCGTTCGCCTCGGACTGGCGCCGGATCGGCGAGGCCGTACCGGAGCCGTTGCTGAGCATCCAGTCACTCGACCCGCCCGAGCACACGGCCATCCGACACTTCATGGTGGACGCGGTTCGCGGTCTCGACCCGGGCACGCTGCGCGAGCGCATCGCCGCGCAGGTCCGCGCCCGAGCCGAGCGGCTGCGCGCGGCCGGGGAGTTCGACTGCGTGTCCGACCTCACCGCGCCACTCGCGCTGGACACGATCACCGCGGTGCTCGGGGTGCCGCCCATCGACGCCGCGTGGTTCCTGCCCGTGTCGCAGACGGTCGTGGACGGCATGGACGCCGGGATCTGGCCGGAGACCGCCGAACCCGCCGTGCGAGCCCGCGCTGAGCTGGCCGAATACACCGGCCGGTGGCTGGACGATCCACCGGCGGACGGGCTGGTGGCCCATGTGGCGGCCAAGGCGCCCGGCTCCGGGATCGCGCGCCCGGTGCTGCTGAACACGCTGCGGGCCGTCCTGCACGCCGGGTTCGAATCGGCGGGGCGGCTGCTCAGCAACGCTCTGGTCGTCCTGCTGAGCGGGCCGGACACTTTGGCGCGTTTCGCCCGAGCTGACCCGTCACTCGCGGTGGAGGAACTGGTCCGGTACGTGACGCCGGTGCAGGCCGACGGGCGGGCGTGCGTACGGGAGACGCGCGTCGGCGGCCATGTCGTCGCGCCCGGCGAAGCGGTGACGCTGCTCCTGGCCGCCGCGAACCGGGATCCGGCCAAGTTCGCCGAGCCCGACGAGCTGGACTTCGGCCGCCATCCCAACCCGCATCTGGGGTTCGGCCGGGGCACCCACTCGTGCCTCGGGCAGTCGCTGGCGGTCCTCCAGGCACAGGTCGTCCTCGGCCTGCTCGCGACCGAGTTCCCGGGAATCCGCCTTGCCGGCGAGCCCGTCTACCACCGGAACCTCACGCTGCGAGGCGTGGCTCGGCTCAGAGTCCGCCTCGGCTGACCGACCTCAGATCCTTCGTGACAGAAAGGAGGTGGCACTATGCGTTACCTCCACTGAGTGACATAGGCGGGTGCCCGGCATAGCGGGGCGCGCTTCCAACCTGCCACGTTATGCTGGGCATTCATAATTCACTGCGCGGCCGGTCTCAGAGGCTCTGCACATATCAACCTGGGTTTCTGTCTCTCGCCATCACACGATTTCCTCTGGAGCGCTGATGAGGGTGTTTGTGCGCACGAAAACCGCCTTGGTGACCGGCCTCGTCACCATGACGGCCACCATCCTTTCGACCGCTCCACCGTCCGCCGTTTCCCACGCCGCCGCGGCCTCGGCGTCCGCCCACGTGGAGGCAGGTCGTCCGGACGGTGAATCCGGGGAGCCGTGGCTGGCGCGGCTGCTGGCGGGGTCCACCCGCGGCAGCGACGCGTGGCGGCACCTGCGTGTCCTCGACCGGATCGCCGCACGGAACGGCGGAGTGCGCGCCACCGGCACGCCGGGGTTCGAGGCCTCCGCGCGCTACGCCGCCAAGGTGCTCACCGCCGCCGGCTACCGCGTCCACCAGCAGCAGGTGCCGTACACCGACTATCAGGTCGACGCGGAGAGCGCGGCGGTGACCGCTCCCGCCGCCCGGCAGGTGCGCGCGCTGGTCATGCGCTGGTCGCCCGTCACCCCGCCCGGCGGTCTCGACGCCCACCTCGTCGTGCCCCGGGCCACGGCGGGCGACGCCGCCGGATGCTCCGCCGCCGACTACGACGGGCTGCCCGTGGCCGGGTCCATCGTGCTCGTACGGCGCGGATCCTGCGGCTACACGGCACAGCAACGCGTCGCCGCCGGGCTCGGCGCGCGGGCGATGCTGATCTACCTGGCCACGCCGAGTCCGAACAACATCTACCGGCTGCACGCGTTCGACCCGAAGGCGTTCACCATCCCGGTGGCCAGCGTCACGCAGGCGCAGGCCGAACAGCTCGCCCAGGAAACCGCGCAGCACCAGGTGCGGCTGCGGCTCGACCTGCGCGGGCACGCGGTCGCGGGAGTCACCACCAACCTGTTCGCCGAGACGCGCGGCGGCGACGACCGCACCGTCATGGCCGGCGCCCATCTGGACAGCGTGACCGAGGCGCCCGGCATCAACGACAACGCCGCCGCGGCCGCCGCGCTGATGGCGACCGCGCTGCGGCTGGCTCCCCACCAGGACAAGGTGCGCCACAAGGTGCGGTTCGCGCTGTGGGGGGCCGAGGAGCTCATCGACATCGGCTCCAACTACTACGTGCGCACCCTGCCACCGGCCGAACGCGCCAAGATCGCGCTCTACCTCAACTTCGAGCTGATCGCCGCTCCGAACGGGGTGCGGTTCGTCCTCGACGGGGACGCGAGCGAGCAGCCGCCGGGCACCCCGCCGGGCCCGGCGGGCTCGCAGGTCGTGGAGAAGGTCTTCAAGGACTACTTCGACCACGCCGGGCTCCCCTACGAGAGCCACGACCTGCGGGCCGTCGGCTCCGACCACGAGCCGTTCGTGGCCGCGGGCATCCCGGTCGGCGGCCTGAACGGCGGCGTCCTCGGGGTCAAGACCGCCGCGCAGGCGGCGCGGTTCGGCGGGGAGGCCGGGCAGCTGTACGACCCCTGCTACCACCAGCCGTGCGACACGATCGGCAACCTCGACCGCCGGGCTCTCGGCGAGAACGTGCCCGCCATCGCGTGGGCCGTGGGCCGCTTCGCCCTCGACGTCTCCGACCTGCCCGCCCCCCAGGAGCAGCGACCATGACGACGCACCACCAGGCCATCGAATCGCTGACGGACCCGCCCGCCGCCTACCCGCCGTCCTCGCCGATGGGGCTCAGCTTCGACGTCGACGCGCTGCGCGCCGACCTCGACCGGCTGCGGCACCGGCGGTGGCGCGCCCAGCGCGCCTACAGCCAGGACGGCGCCGCCACGGAGTCCGGCGTGGACTGGCGCATCCTGCCGCTGCGCAGCGTCGGCGGCGATCCGGTGCGGACCGACCCGGGCGGCGCGGGCCTGACCGACTTCGCCGACACCCCGTGGCTGGCCGAAGCCCCGGCCCTCGCCCAGGTCATCGACGCCCTGCCGGCGCCGGTCCGGGGCGTACGGCTGATCGCCCTGGGCGCGGGCGCGACCGTGCACGAGCACCGCGACTACAAGTACGGGTTCGAACGCGGGCTCCTGCGGCTGCATGTGCCGATCGACACCAACCCGGACGCCGTCGTGGTCATCGACGGCGTGTCCGAGCACTGGACGGCGGGACGGTTGTGGTTCGGCGACTTCGGCCGAAGGCACTACGTGGCGAACGGCGGGGACCGCGCTCGGGTGCACATGGTGCTCGATTGCCTGGTCAGCCGCGAGGTGGTCGAGTTGCTGCCGGACGAGTTCCTGGAGCTGCTGCCGCTCAGCGAGGTGATGTTCGCCCGCGAACCTGTGCCGCTGACCGCGTCCGACCGCGACCGGCTGTGCTGCCGGTTCCGGCTGCCGGGCGACTTCGCGCAGTGGTCGGAGGAGGAGGTCGAGGCCAGGCCCGACAGCGACGCCGCGGTCCTCGTGCACGAGGACCGGCTCGTCCTCGCCGTCGACGGCGAGCCCGCCTTCGGCCTGGTGCATCTCGGGCTGGGCGAGTTCCGCCTCAGCGGCTGGAGCGAGGAACGCACCATCGCCATCGAGTCCACCGGCCAGGTGCGGATCAGGGAACGCGCCGGCCGCGCCCTCCGCGAGTGGACACGCCCCGCGCAGTTCGTCCAGGACGGTCGGACGACGTCGGCCGCGCGCGACCGTCTGACGACGCTCCCCCCTTCCGAGCTCCCCCCTTCCGACCAGACAGGCAGGTGACTCGCATGTCCTCCCCCGCCCGGGTCGCTCCGCTCGGCACCGACCCGTACGCCTTCCAGCCCGGTTACTACGACCTCTTCCGCGCCTCCCGCGGAGAGGGCGCCCTCCCCGACCCCCGGTTCTTCGCCGACCGCGCACCCCGGGGCGGCCACGCGCTGGAGATCGGCGCGGGCACCGGCCGGATCACGCTGGCCGTGGCCGAGCGGGCCGCCACCGTCCTGTGCCTGGAGCGGTCCGCCACCATGCGCGCGGTGCTGCTGGCCAAGCTCGCCGAACGCCCGCACCTGCGCCCCCGCGTCACCGTGCTCGACCGCGCGGCGCCCCACTTCGACCTGGCCCGCCGCTTCGACTTCGTGTACCTGGCGGGCGTGCTGGAGCACGTGCCGCACCCCGAACGGCCCGCGCTCTTCGATGCGATCGCCGAACATCTGGCCGAGGACGGCGAGGTGGCCATGGACATGGTGCTGTCAGAACCCGTACCGGACTGGCCCGAGCACGTCGCCGACGAGGCCGTCCTCGGCGACTGCCGGTACGAGATGTCCTGCGAGGCGCGGCCCGACGGCGACGACCAGGCGCACCTGCGGTTCGTCTACCGCACGTACTACCAGGGCGATGTGGTGGCGACCGAAGTGGTGGAGCGCGCCCACTACCTGCACCGGCCGGACGCCGTCATCGCCGACCTGGCGGCGGTCGGGCTGACCCCGACGGCCGGAACCGCCCTCCACCCCGTCGCCAACGGCGAAGACCCCGGGACTCTGGTCGCCCGCCGTACGACCTGACCGGCCTGAGACGTCATCCACTTCATCCTGAGGAGAGTTCGCGTGCAGGTCATCGGCGTCGGTTTGCTCCGAACTGGTACGACTTCACTCGCTTTGGCACTCGACCGGCTCGGGTACGGCCCGTGCTACAACATGCGGGTCCTGAACGCCGAGCCTGAGCGGGCCGCCGACTGGGCCGCCGCGATGGACGGCGGGACGGTGGACTGGGGGAAGGTGTTCGCGGGCTACGGCTGCGCCGTCGGCTCGCCGACCACCGCGTTCTGGCGCGACATCGTCGACGCGTTCCCGGACGCCAAGGTGGTGCTCAACGTCCGCGATCCGCAACGCTGGTACGACAGCGCCGCGCAGACCATGGCCGCCGTGCTCGCCAAGCCGCCGCTCCTGGTGCGGGTGCTGAGCTGGCGAGGCCCGCGCCGGCCCGACCCCGAAGCGGAGGTCCTCGACCGCGTCCAGCGGACGACGTGGCATCGCGAGATCGGCGGGCCGTTCGGCGACCGTGCGGAGATGGCCGAAAGATTCGAGCGGCACGTCGCCGAGGTGAAGGCGCACGTGCCCGAAGACCGGCTGCTGGTGTTCGAGGTCAAGGACGGATGGGCGCCGCTGTGCGCCTTCCTCGGCGTACCCGTCCCCGACGAGCCGTTCCCCCGGGAGAACGACGCGGCCACGTTCAAGCGACGGCAGCGGCAGGCCCTGAAGAGAACGCTGGCCCCCCGGATCCTCGCCACCACCGCGATCGCGACCGGCGCCGCGATCACCTGGGCAGTACACCGCAAGCTGCACAGGTAGTCCGAAGGGCCCCGTCCCCAAGCGCCGGGGACGCCGGGTCCGCACTGATCAGCTTGTTCACGAAGCCCTGGTCCCCCCGCGTGTGGGGGTGATCCGCTGGACCTTCGATCCGACGTGTGATCTTCCGGCTGGATCGGATACCAGACGGCCGCTCCCATCGCGCCCGCCGTACTGCTGTAGCCACCCCAGTGCGGACGACGTCGGCCCCTGAGCCGCGAGACCTCGCGTGGAGAGATGACGCGGGGGTACTCGCGTTCGCGCTGACCTGCGCCAAGGCCGACGAGCACCATTCTGCTGGAGATTCCGCGGGCCGATCCCTCCCGACCCGGCGGCGCGCCGCCCGGGCCAGTCCATTCGCGGTGACCACCCGCCCGTGCGCCGGAGTCCCGAACCGGACATCTCCCCTTCCCTCGTCTGGCGAACAGTTATGTCCGGTTTGAACAGGAAGCAGAGATCGCCCGGCTCTGCGCCCTCGGACCATCCCGGACCGAGGGGCTAATCGAGGCAAAGAGGCCTCACCTCTCTTTGCTCTCATTTCTGTGCAGCAGTGCCTTTTCGCAAAAGATCTTGTGCGGCACGCCGTCCGTCCGGCCGTCCTCGACACTCTTTACGAGTGATTGCCATCCACTTAGGAGAAACGAGATCCAGCGATGCTGCGCAGAAACTGGCGTGGACAGGAGGTAGTCGACGAAAATGCCGTCTTCCGACATGTCCTGGACGTCGCCGACAAGGCGGCCAGAGGACTCGGCCTGACCGCGCATCAGGCCGAGGACATCGCGTCCACCGTTGCGGAGTCGTTGTGCAAACGAAGCGGCACCCTCATGCAGATCGTCAAGGAGGGCCGCGACCCGAAAGCCTACGTCCGGCGGACGGCCCGCAACGAGTGCGTCAACTACTTCCAGGGCAAGGAGCACGACCGGAGGGTCCACGACTCCCTCGTGCACAGCTTGAACGCGCTGAAAGACGCCGCCGGCAAAGTTCCGGACACCTCGACGCGCGTCGCCGACAAGGTGACGCTCCAGCAGGCGATGGGAGGACTGCCCCGCGAACTGCTCGTGATCATAATAATGAAATTCTACGAGGACATGCCCCTGTCGGGCATATCCGCGGAGCTCGGTGTTCCCCATGGAACCGTGAAGAGCCGTTATCTGAAGGCGCTCAAGCAATTGAGAGAAGCGATCCAGGGCGACGGGCCTCACGCGGAGGTGGAATGAGATGGGATATCCAGAACCGGATCAAGACTTCGAACGACTGCTCAAGGCCATGGCCGCGAAGGAGATGCGGGCCTGCCCGCCCGACCCCGGCAGAGAGCGCGCGGCTCTGAAGCGCTTCCGGCGCCGGATGCGCGCCCACCGCGCAGCCGAACGCCGCACGCGGCTCGCCGCCGCGCTGCGCGGCCTTCCGCCGCACCTCCTTCCCTCGGGAGTGGGTCCGCGGGTCGCGCTCGTCATCGTCGTGGTCGTGCTCCTGATCGGCACGGTCGCCGTCCTGGGCCTGGCCTCACCGGCGGACGGGCCCGCCGGGAAGCCCGGCATGGCGGCCCGGGAACCCGTGCCGGGGCGACAGGGATCGTCCAGACCCTCGATGCGGCCCACCGGAGCGCGGAAAGGGACCGTCGAGACGTCGCTGTCGGGCCGGACGATCGTCGACGGCACGAGGCGCCCCGCGAGCCCTTCCCCGCAGACGGCGGCGGACCCTGCGGCCGGGACATGGATCGTCATGGGAAAGACCATTCTCCACACCCGCGAAATCCTCCTGATGACGAAACCCGGACCGGTGGAGGTCACCGCCACGGTGAGCGCCCTGAACACCGGGAAGCCCTGTGAATGGACGGTCTCCGCCGGCCCGTCGCGCAGCACGCGGAAACCGGCGACGACCGGACCCACCCTCGTCACGTTCGCCGTGCCGACGCCGGCAAACAAGATCACATTGGGCGTCAGGCACGACTCGTCCGGCCCGGGCACCGGGGCGGAGGTCTGCACGATGGCGAACATCCTCGTCAAGGAGCGGCCGTCGCCGTCCCCGCCGTCGCGCCCAGTCGGCAGATCAGGCACACGCGGCAAGCCGGATCACCCCCGGCGCCGCACCAAGGGGTCGGCGGTCACCGCGACGCGGACCCCGGCCCCCGCACCATCGCCCACGCGATCCGTGGTTCCGCCGTCCGCGCCGCCCACCACCGAAACGCCGAGCCCGGCACCGGTGTCGCCCAGCGCATCACCCTGACAGAGCCCCCACTGACAGAGAGGACGTCCCCCCACGTGGAGAAGGCAGCAGAGTGCCCGCCACCGGACACCGCCTTTCGCAAGAGCAGCCGTTCCGGCGGCGAGAGCAACTGTGTCGAACTGGCTCCGATCCCCGGTGGCACCATCGCCATCCGCGACAGCAAGGCCCCGGACCACGGCCTGCTGGCCGTCACCGCCGGACAGTTCACTGAACTTCGCGACCGCATCAGGAAGGGAGCCCTGGATCTTCGTCCCTGACCCGAACCCCTGAGGGCCTCGCCTCCCCGCGAGGCCCTCAGGTCCCCCACCGGCCACGACGCGGCGATGCCCTGCTGCTCCTGCGACGGCCGGAGGGCGCCGGGGACCCCGGCGGGGGTCGTGGGGTGGGGCTTTAGGGTGGCGCGGTGTGGGGTTGTTTCCGGTTGCGGACGGCGGAGTGGACGAGCCGCTCTATCGGCGGGTGCGGCGGGGGCTTGAGGAGGCCATCGTCGCTGGGCGGTTCGAGGACGGGCGGCTGCCGTCCTCCCGTGAACTGGCCGTCGAGCTGGGCGTGTCGCGCAATACCGTCAACCAGGCGTACCAGGAGCTGGTCACCGACGGCTTCGTGATCGCGCGGTCGCGGTCGGGCCACGTCGTCAACGACGAGATGGCCGTGCGCCCGGCGGCGCGTCCGGCGGTGCCGGCGGCGCCTCGCTGGCTGGACCGGCTGGCTCCGCCGCCGGGTTGCGCCGAACTGCCGCACATCCGCAAGCCGGCGGATTGGGACGCTTACCGGTATCCGTTCGTCACCGGGCACCTGCCGCCCGAGACGTTCCCCGAGCGCGCGTGGCTGCGCTGCCTCAAGGAGGCGCTGCGGCCCGAGCACCGGCGCCACAGCCTTCAGGACGGCATCGACGCCGACGATCCGCTGCTGGTCGAGATGATCTGCAAGCAGATCCTCGCGGGCCGGGGCGTCGCCGCGACCCCCGACCGGGTCCTGGTCACCATCGGTTCCCAGCAGGCGCTGCACCTGGTCGCCACCGCCCTGGTGCGGACGGGGACACGGGTCCTGGTCGAGAACCCGGGCTATCCGGACGCCCGGCACATCCTCGCCCGCGCCGGGGCGCGGCTGGTCGCCGGGGACGTGGACGACAGCGGCCTCATCGTCGACGAGCAGCTCCTGGACGTCGGGATGGTCGTCACCACGCCGACCCATCACTACCCCTCGAACGTCACGATGAGCGGCCGGCGCAGGCAGCGGCTGGTCGCGCTCGCCCGCGAGCGGAACATCGTGGTGGTCGAGGACGACTACGACAGCGAGCTGCGCTTCGTCGGCAGGGCGTCCCCGGCTCTCGCCTCGCTCGACCCCGACGCGGTCGTCTACCTCGGCAGCTTCTCGAAGTTCCTGGCTCCGGGCCTGAGGCTGGGGTTCGTGCACGGCCCGCCCGCTCTGATCGAGCACCTGCGGGACCTGCGCCGTTACACCGTCCGGCACCCGTCCGGGCACCAGCAGCGCGCCCTGGGCCTGCTGATCGCCTCCGGCGAGTACCGGCGCGGTGTGCGGCATCTGCGCGACGCGCTGCGGCTGCGCTGGGAGGAGGCGGTCGGCGCCGTGCGGCGGCACCTGCCCGACTGGGCGATGCGTCCGCGTGCGGGCGGGGTCAGCGTCTGGATCGGCGGGCCGTACGGGCTGGACACGCGCGAGCTCGCCGCCCGCGTCGCGGCGCGCGGCGTGCTCATCGAGCCCGGCGACACGTTCTTCTACGCCCCGCCGGTGCCCAGGCACTGGATCAAGCTGGGGTTCGGCGCGATCGACCCCGCGCGGATCGACTCCGGGATCGCGCTGCTCGCCGAGGAGGCGGACCGCATGGCATCTGGTACCTGAGGATCACTCGGAACTGGCTCTTTGCAGGGCACCACGCGACCAATACCATCCTTTTCCGACTGATTTGATCTGGAAAGTGGGGTGCAGGGAAGGTGGCACGAGCCCTGGTGCTCAGGGCCGGCGGGGTGCTGGCCCTCCTGGCCGTCTGGTGGGCCGTCGCGGCCGCGCACCTCTGGTCGGAGGTGTTCGTCCCGCCGCCCGGCGCGGTCTGGCACCAGCTGGTCCAGACCTCCACCACGCACGACGGGGTGCGCGGCTACAGCGGCCACATGCTGTACGAGCACCTGGGGGTCAGCCTGCGCCGCATCCTGCTGGGAAGCCTGTACGGCGTGGCGGGCGGGATCGTGCTCGGCCTGGTCATCGGCCTGGTGCCGACCGTGCGGGCGCTGCTCGGGCCGCTCGTGACGTTCGTGCGCACGCTGCCTCCGCTGGCCTACTTCAGCCTGCTGATCATCTGGTTCGGGATCGACGAGGCGCCCAAGGTGACGCTGCTGTTCGTCGCCGCCCTGCCACCGGTCGCCGTGGCGACCGCCGAGGCCGTGCGGGGGGTGCACGAGGACTACGTCTTCGCCGCCCGGTCCCTCGGGGCGCGCCGGTGGCAGATCCCGCTGAACATCGTGCTGCCCTCCGCCCTGCCCGAGATCATCACCGGCGTCCGGGTCGCCGTCGGCGTCGCCTACACCACCGTCGTCGCCGCCGAGACGGTCAACGGGGTGCCCGGCATCGGCGGCATGATCCGCGACGCCCAGCGCTACAACCAGACCGACGTCGTCGTGCTCGGGCTGCTGGCCATCGGCGCCTCCGGCCTGCTCATCGACGCCCTGCTGCAACTGGCCGAACGCCGCCTCGTCCCCTGGCGCGGCAAGTCCTGACCCCCTGCGAGACCTGAAGAAGCAAGAGGTACGACCTTGAAGAAGACCTACGGACTCGTCCTCGCCGCGCTCTGCCTCGGGCTTGCCGCCTGCTCCTCCGGCACCGGCGCGAGCAAGGCGGCCGCCGGCGGCGTCAACGGCGACGGCACCCCGAAGACGCTGCGGATCGGCTACCAGCTCATCCCGAACGGGGACCTGGTCGTCAAGGACCGGAGATGGCTGGAGGAGGCGCTGCCCGACACCAAGATCACCTGGTCCAGGTTCGACTCCGGCGGGGACGTGAACACCGCGATGATCGCCGGCTCGCTCGACATCGGGCTGGCCGGGTCCAGCCCGGTGACCAAGGGCCTGTCGGCCCCGCTGAACATCCGCTACAAGGTGCCGTGGATCTTCGACGTGATCGGCGAGAACGAGGCGCTGGTGGCGCGCGAGGCCGCGTCGGTCGCGGCGCTCCGGGGCAAGAAGATCGCCACGCCGTTCTCCTCGACCTCCCACTACAGCCTGCTGGCCGCGCTGCGCGACGCCGGGCTCGCCGAGTCCGACGTCAAGATCATCGACCTGGAGCCGCAGGACGTCCAGGCCGCCTGGCAGCGCGGCGACATCGACGCCGCGTACGTGTGGACGCCGGTGCTCGGCACGCTGGAGAAGACCGGCAAGGTCCTCGTCACCAGCAAGGAGCTGGCCGCCAAGGGCCAGGTGACCGCCGACCTCGCCGTGGTGCGCACCGAGTTCGCCGACAGGTACCCGAAGGCCCTGACCACCTGGCTGCGGCAGCAGGACCGGGCGGTCAAGCTGATCCGCGGCGACAAGGCAGGCGCGGCCGCCTCCGTCGGACGCCAGCTCAACCTGCCCCCCGCCGAGGCCGCGCGCCAGATCGACCAGCTCATCCTGCTGGACGGCGCGCAGCAGGCCGGGCCGGAGTACCTGGGCACGGCTGCCAAGCCCGGCGCGTTCGCGCAGAACCTCCACAGCGCCGCCCAGTTCCTCAAGGCGCAGAACCAGCTCCCCTCGATCCCGGCCTTGAGCGTCTTCCAGAAGGGCCTGGCCACCAAGGAACTCGGCGATGCCTTCCCCAGCTGATCCCGCGGTCTCCCTCCGGAACGTCTCGCTGGTGTTCGGCGGCGGGCGCGGGCTCCTGCGCGACCGCGCCACAGTGCAGGCGTTGCGGGACGTCGACGCCGACATCCCCGCCGGAGAGTTCGTGACCATCGTCGGCCCGTCCGGCTGCGGAAAGAGCACCCTCCTGCGGCTGGTCGCGGGGTTCGCCGAGCCCACCGCCGGAGAGGTCTCCGCGGCCGGCACGCCGGTCACCGGGCCCGGCCCGGATCGCGGCATCGTCTTCCAGCAGCCGCGCCTGTTCCCGTGGCTCAGCGTGCGCCGCAACGTCGAGTTCGGCCTGCGCACCACCCGCACGCCCCGAACGCGGCGCGACGAGCGGGCCGACGAACTCCTGCGGCTCGTCGGCCTCGCCGACGCGGCCTCGCGGCGGCCGTACGAGCTGTCCGGCGGGATGCAGCAACGCGCGGCCATCGCACGGGCGCTGGCGCCCGACCCCGACATCCTCCTGATGGACGAGCCCTTCGCCGCGCTGGACGCCCTCACCAGGGAACGGCTGCAGGAGGAACTGCGCCGCATCTGGCAGCAGACCGGTAAGACCGTCCTGTTCGTCACGCACAGCGTGGACGAGGCCGTTTTCCTCGGCACCCGCGTCATCGTCCTCAGCAAGCGCCCTGGACGGATCGTCCTCGACAAGGCCTCCACGCTGCCCGGCGAGGACGACCCGCACGCGCACCAGGACTTCCTCACGCTGCGCGAAGAGATCGCCGCCGCCGTCCGCGAGGCCGCGGCCTGAAACCCACCACCCTCTCCGCAGGAAGGATCGCCATGCGTCTGCACTGGTTCCTGCCCACGACCGGCGACGGCCACGAGGTCCGGACCGCCATCATGAGCACCGACGCGCACCGCCCGCCGGGGCGGCCGGGCAGCGTGCGCTACCTGACGCAGGTGGCGCGGGCGGCCGAGGACGCCGGGTTCGAGGCGGCCCTCACCCCGGTCGGCGCGGGCTGCCCGGACCCGTGGATCATCTGCGCGGCGGTCGCCCAGCACACCGAACGGCTGAAGATGCTCGTGGCGTTCCGCCCGGGCTTCACCCTGCCGACCCTCCTGGCCCAGCAGGCGCGGGCCTTCCAGGAGATCTCCGGCGGCCGCCTGCTGCTGAACGTCGTCACCGGCGGCGACCCGGTCGAGCAGCGGTCGTACGGGGACTTCCTCGACCACGACGCCCGCTACGCCCGTACCGCCGAGTTCCTCGACGTGCTCCGCCGCACCTGGGCGGGCCGCCGGTACGACTTCCACGGCGAGCACTACGAGATCGAGGACGGCCTGACCGCACCGCTCGACCCGGTCCCGGACGTCTACTTCGGCGGCGCGTCCCCGGCGGCCGAACAGGTCGCGGCCGGCCACGCGGACGTCGCCCTGATGTGGGGCGAACCGCCCGCGGCCGTCGCCGCCCGCGCCGCCCGCCTGCGAGCGCTCGCCGCCGCCGAGGGCCGGCGTCTGCGTCTCGGCATCCGCCTGCACGTCATCGCCCGCGACACCGCCTCGGAGGCATGGGCGGAGGCCGGACGCCTGCTCGCCGGCATGGATCCCGCCCGCATCGAGGCCGCGCAGCGGCGCTTCGCCCGTTTCGACTCGACGGGCCAGCAGCGCATGGCCGCACTGCACGGCGGTTCGGCGAAGGGAGCGGACGCACGGAGCCTTGAGGTCGCGCCGGGCCTGTGGGCCGGCGTCGGACTGGTGCGCGAGGGCGCCGGGACAGCCCTCGTCGGATCGTACGACGAGGTGGCGGAGCGGATCCGGGAGTATGCCGGCCTCGGGATCGAGGAGTTCATCCTCTCCGGCTGGCCCCACCTGGAGGAGGCGTACCGCGTCGGCGACTACCTCATCCCCCGGCTGGAGCCCCGCCCGGCCGGGCTCGGAGCGGCCTGAGCGACGCGCGGCCCCGCTGACCCGCGGGCCGCCGCGGGTCAGCGGGGCTTGACCTCGCGCAGGCGGCCCGTCTCGACCTCGTACACGAATCCGCGCACCGCGCCGGTGCGCGGGATGAACGGGTCGGCCTTGATCCTGCCGATGGACTGCTGGACGTCCTGGTCCAGGTCAGTGAAAGCCTCGGCCGACCAGTCCGGCTTCAGGCCCACCTCGTCCTGGATGGTGGCCTTGAAGCCGTCGTCGGTGAAGGTGAGCATGCCGCAGTCGGTGTGATGGATCAGGACGATCTCCCGCGTGCCGAGCAGCCGCTGGCTGATGGCCAGGCTGCGGCGCACGTCCGCGGTGACCACTCCACCGGCGTTCCGGATGACGTGGACGTCCCCCTCCGACAGGCCGAGCAGCCCGTAGGGGTTGAGGCGAGCGTCCATGCACGCGACCACCGCCACCCCCTTGGCAGGCGGCAGAGGCAGCTCCCCCTTGCCGAAACCCGCCGCGTAACGCTCGGCGTTGACGAGCAATTCGTCCGTTGTGCTCATGAGTCCTCCACGGGTTGCCTCCGGCTAGAACAGGACCCTATACCAACTAAACAAGTAGGAATAGTTTCCAACTGGCCATGGGCGCGTCACCCCGCCGTTCGTCTAGAAACTCTCAGTGAGTTCGCCGGTGCTGGTGAGGGGGTCGGGGCATCCACCCCGGCCGACGGCGCGCATGCCGCCGTCGCGGGCGGCCGGGACGCAGGCGGCGGTCCGGGGGGTGCGGGCCGGGGTGTGGAGGGAGGCGGCGAGGGAGCCGACCAGGGTGGTCAGGCGTTCGAGCCCGGCGTCGAGCGACGGGGCTGCGAGGCACTCGACGAGGGCGGTGCCGACGATGACGCCGTCGGCGGAGGTCGCGACTCCGGCGGCGTGGGCCGGGGTGGAGATGCCGAAGCCCACGCAGACAGAGGTGGTCGTGACCCGGCGCACCCGGTCGACGAGGCTCTTCGCCTGAGCGACGTCCACCTCGCCGGAACCGGTGAGACCGAGACGGCCCGCCGCGTAGACGAAGCCGGTGCAGGCCGAGGCGATACGGGAGATCCGCTCGTCAGACGCGTCCGGGGGGACGACCAGGATCCGGGCGAGCCCGTGCGCGTCGGTGCTCGCCGTCCATTCCGGCGCCTTGCCGTCGGGCAGATCCGGGACGATCGCCCCGCAGCCTCCCGCGATGGCGAGGTCGCGCGCGAACCGCTCGGCCCCGTACCGCTCCACGGGCGCCCAGTACGTCATGCAGACCACAGGCACCCCCGCCGAGGCGAGGGCCGTCACGGCGGTGAACAGGTCGGCGATCCGGGTCCCGCCCCGCAGCGCGCTCTCGGTGGCCCGCCTGATCACGGGACCGTCCATGACCGGGTCATCGTGGGGAAGGCCGATCTCGACGATGTCGACACCGGCCTCGACCATGGCGAACATGGCCTCGATCGAGGCCGGCACGCTGGGATGGCCGATCGGCAGGTAGCCGATCAACGCCGGCCGGCCCCGCTCCCGCTTCGCGGCGAGAACGCTCTCCAGCCACGCGCGACCGCCCTGCTCGCTCATCCGCAACCCCTCCGGCACCAGGCTCGCGCCCACCAGTAGTCGATCTTGGACATACTGTGGCCGTCCGAACCGCTTCCGGGAAGGGGTTTCGCATTAACAATTGTTGCGTCCGATGAACTTCCCCCTCCACCCCGTGGCCGCCAGGGCTGGCCCCGGGGCCTAGACCTCCACCCGCATCTAATGATCGATGAGCCGTCGTCGTTGGTAGCGGCAGCTGCGACCTAGGGTCTGTCGTCACACCGAGGGCTGCACGACCATGACCCCGGAGTCGACCACAAGCGGATCGAGCAGAGTACGCGTGGAGAGTCCAAGAGAGCGGCGGGCTTGGCCCCTACCGCGGGGATCGCAGGCGCCGGCTTGAGCTGAGGGCGGGGACCCCCGCCGCTGCGACGGGACGAGGCGGTGACGGCCGATCTCTCGCCGCTCGACCGTGGACGCGTCCAGTGCATCAATGCCGTCCATGCCGTCTCCTACTGCCCTTTAGTGCAGGTGTTCGCGGCAGGCGAGTTCACGCTGTGGCTGCCGTCGGTCGCGGCGTTCGCCCCCGCAGCGGCGCCGGGGCGCCGTTCCCTGGCCACTACGCGCAAAGCAGCCTCCAGGAGCGGCATGATCCGCTCATCGTTGCCGGCTTCGACATCAACGATGAACCGAAGCGCCTCAGGTCGATCCCACCGATGCAGCGGCCGCGAAGCTCTTCGGAGAGGCCGTTCAACTCATACAGCGCACGGCCGTGGAAGCCTCGAGAGCGATACATCATTTCCCAGGCCGGTGAGGTGTAGCGAACAAGGACGACTTCCCGGCTCTGCAGCGCGTCCTGCACCACATCTTCGCATTCAAGACGGGCGTAGGGTGGCAGCAATCTCTCTCCGCCCATACCTATGAGTACCGTGCACGCATTTTCATCGCCAGGTCAAAGTCCCGCCGATAGCTCCACTCCTCTTTTGGAGCAAAGCTCAGCACCGCCCCAAAGAACTTCACCGCGCCCGCCGCCAAGCCGCAGACAACACTCTTCTCCGAGGCCACTACCCGTCGCCGATCAAGTCCATTCTCGAATGTCACCAGGACTCTCGCACCGGAGACCCTCTTAAGATTAAGCATGAACCTGCGCTCAGGGAAATTGAACACTTCTTCCCTGCCCGCCGCGAAGTTCTCAAGGTAGGTCAGAAGAAGAGACCACAATGCATCGATGGTGTCGACCTCATCGCGCCCGAGAATTGGAACCTCATTAACACGAAGTTCGATAGCCCCCTGCACGCGATCATCCCGAGAGAAGGAAAGTCCACAGCCCTCGACCGGCACAATCTTCTCCCCGACGACCACAAAGGTCCTCGCTTCCGATGTCATCGACGACCGCATCCTCTCACTCCCGCAATACTCTAGGGGAGCGGATAGAATTGCCCGACCGCGCCATCCCCAAAGCCCAGAGCATATTGACGCCCCTGATATTCGCCATAGATCTTGCCCCACTTACCCTGCGCATATTCCTGGCCGCTCAGTTGACGTTGATTCTGCCTCATTACAGCGGAAATAGCATTTTGTACATCATCCACGGTCATTTTTCTATCGAACAGAGTATTTCCGCCCGGATCTCCGCGAAGGTAGTTGGGATGATGACCCTCGAGGATATGGGCCATGTCCCGCCTCCTTAGCAGGAAGCTGTTATCTCCAAACTGGAAACGTTGGCTCTGCCAACCTTTGAGGGCGCCGCCGACCCCACAGCCCGCATTGTGGACCAGAACTGATGCGTTTCCGGTCTCCACATGGTACGTGTGCAGGTTGGCGACGGTGAGGTTGTGGACGCGTTGGTGGTGGGCGGTCCAGTGTTTGGTGGCGGTTACCTGGACGTAGGTGCCGGCGCTGGTGCGGAGCCACATGCCCGGTTCGAGGTCGGCGGCCTTGACCCACTTGTTGAGGCTTCCGGCGACCCAGAAGGGGTGGGCGTCGGTGGCGATGACGACGCCGGTCTTGAGGCGGAGAGGGCTGGCGGGTTTCTTGAGTTCCTCGCCTGCCGGCCAGACGGGGCGGAGGTCGGTGGCTTCGACAGTGATCTGGACGAGGTTCTTGGTGCCCTTGCTCGTGATCGTCGCCAGGACCGGCTCGGCTTCGGTCTTCCCCGTCTGCGGGTCGGTGGCCAGAACCTCGTCCCCAACTCTGACGTCTTCGATATTCCGGTAGCGACCGTCAGCAAGCAGAACCCGAGTTCCTGGTTTGAAGCTGCTGTGGCACTTTTCGGCAGCCTTTTCTACGCCTTTACCGATCGGTTTTGCAGCCTCACCGGTCTTTTTGCCGCGCCGGAATATCTTGGCCCCTCGCTTGAGGGGTTTGGCAAACTTTCCCACGTAGGGGACGAAACCGACGGCGAACCAGCCACACGATCCTCCGCTTTTTCCTGTGACGCACTTCTTCGCGTCGTTGTAGCCACTGAGATCCTCGGCCACGTCCTTGCCCAGCCCGAGCATGAATTTGAGGGATTCTCGCAGGCTCGGTCCGGGAATGTATCGGGGTTCGGGCGCGGCAAGGCCTTCCAGTCTCTGCTGCTGGCCGCCCGGTCCACACATACTCGTCTTGTACGCGTTAATCGGGTCACATCCGTACAGACGGAGGACGACGGGAAGTGCGCGGAAGTTGTTGTGGGCTTGCCCTGTCGGTGCGTAGTCCCCGCTGGAGTTGGAGCCTCCCCCACTTCCTCCGCCGCCATAGCCTGCGCCGCCGCCTCTGCCGCTTCCGCCGGAAGGGGGGAAGTAGTCCTCCGAGGAATTGGGGTCGCTCATCAGGCCGCTGGGGTCGGCGCTAGTGACGGGGTTGTTGTTGGCGTAGCTGTAGCCGTTCAGTTGCTGGGGATCGGCCGGATCCATGAGGGGGTCGACTGAGATGAACCGGCCTGTTGCCGGGTCGTACTCGCGGGCGCCCAGATGAGTGAGGCCAGTGTTGTCGTTGGTGCCGCCAACAAAACCCTTGTCCATGGCAGTGGGCCAGATGCCGGTGGAGCCGCCGCGGTCGTCTCCGAAGGGCGTGTAGCGGCGCTGGCTGAGGTTTGCCGGGTTGGCGGCGGGGACGGCGAGCTGGGCGGTGTTCTGATGGTCGGCCGCCAAGAGAGTGGTGCCGGCGGCGGTGCGCATGGCGACCGTCTGGCCGCCGTGGGAGTAGTAGCGCGTGGCGGTGACATTACCGCCGCTGAGGCGGAGTTCCATGCCCGGCAGATACAAGACGGTGCCCGACTTGTCGCGGCGGACGAGCCGGTTGCCGTCGGCGTCGTAGACGAAGGTGGTGTTGCCCTGGGCAGTGTCGGTGACCTTGGAGATTTCGTTCTGGTGGTCCCAGGAGAACTGGAGAGTGTTCGTGCCGTCGGTGCGTTGGGTGGTGTTACCGCCTGCGTCGTAGGTATAGGTGAGGTTCTTTTGCTGTGTGCCGCCAGGCCCGTCGATTCGCTCGGAGTAACCAGCGAGTTGGTGTCCCTTGTAAGTGGGGTCTACGCCGGTGTCCCCTGCGTAGCGGTAGTCATGGTCTCCTTGCCAGATACCGCCGGCGGTTCCGGCTCCCCAACTCTCCTCCTTGGTGCGATTCCCGTCCGGGTTGTAGCTGTACTTCTTTCGGTACGGAGCGGGACCTGCGACTTCGGCGGTGGAGGGGGTAGCGGCGCAGGTGGTGGTGTTCTGCGTCCAGGCATCGGTGAGGCGCCGCTGGAAGGCGTAGCGGAAGCACTGGGTGTCGGTGGTGACGCCGCCGGTGGAGGCGTGCCCGGTGATATCGGTGATCTGCCGGACGTTGCCAGCGTCGTCGTAGGTGTAGGTGGCGTCGCGGGCGTAGCCGTCGATGCCCTCTCGGCTGACGGTGGAGTGGGTCAGGCGGCGGGTGGCGAGGTCGTAGTCGTAGCCGACGTTGACGTCCTTGCCACCGGCTGACAGCACGTAGCCGCGGAGTTGGCCGATGTTGGTGTAGCTGGTGCCGGTGACGTATTGAGAATTCCCGGTCAGGGTGAGCGGCCGCTTCAGGTTCTCGGCGTCGTAGGTGTAGGTGAGAACCTCGGCCGGCAGGTCGCCGGCGGCGGGCTGGCTGGTGGACTGTACGGTCCCGTCCGGGTTGTAGGTGGTGTTGAACTGGTAGCTGTTGTCCAGTCCAGTTCCCTCGGCCCCGGTAGGAACGGTGATCGTTGTGCGCTTGGGCCGGTTGAGGTTGTCGTAATCGTCATTGCGGATCTTGTACTCGTAGGTCTGGCCGTCGGCGCCGGCGGCTTTGCGTGAGGCGAAGGTGAGCTGGCCTGGGCGTACGGTGTCATAACCCCACAGGGCGATCAGGGCGCCCTTGTCGCCGTCGCTGTTGGCGGCGTAGGTGCGAAGTCTGCGCCCGAGTTCGTCGTACTCGTGGAACACCTTGCCCGCGGAGCCACGGGAGTCGGTGGTGGAGACGACCTGGTCCAGGTCGTCGTAGGCGGTCGTGGTGGTGCCGCGATCGGGGTCGATGGCGGTCGTCTGGCGGCCGCGGACGTCGTAGCGGTACTCCCAGGTCTTGCCGCCCGGCCCAAGGATCTTGGTGATCCGATCGGCGGGGTCGTACTGATAGGTGGTGGTGACGTAGTCGGTGCCGGTCGGCGAGGCGGCGTTGTGCTGCCGCAGCTCGATGGTGCGGCCGAGCGCGTCGGTGTAGGCGGTGGTCGGCGTTCCCCCGTCAGGCGGGGTCTGCTTGACCCAGTCCCCGACCGTGTCGCTGCCATAGCTGTAGCCGGTGGCATACACCTCGGGGTTGTCGCCCGCGCCGCCCAAGAGCGCCTCGCGGGTCTTGCGACCAGCGCCGTCATAGCTGTACCGGGTCTGGCTGTGGACCAGTCCCTGCATCTCAGGGCCGAACAGGCTCGGGGTGGGGCCAGCCTGGTCGTTGTAGTAGCCGTTGTAGGTGTAGGCGACCAAACCGCGGCCATCGTAGAGCGTGTCGGTGATGACCCGGCCGCCGTTCTGTCCCGGCGCCTGAGTCTGGCGGCCCCTCAGGAACCCGTCGTAGATCTCATAGGTCGGGCGGCTGAGGGTGCCGGTGTTAGTGACGGTGCGGGTACCGACGACGACGGGCGCGTTCTCGGCGACCTGGTAGGTGAACTCCGCGCTGGCGGTCTCGCCGCCGGTTCGGTTGCGGTCAGGCTCCCACACCTTGATGGTGCGGCCGAGCGCGTCGTAGTAGACGTCGGTTTTGGCGCCCGCTTCGTCAAGTTCGACGATCGGCAAGCCCCACGCCGGGTCCAGCGTCGTGGTGGTGGACAGCTTCAGGCTGCTGCCGTCGTCCTTTGTTACGGCCGGAAGCGTGGCGGTGACCTTGGTCGTCAGTCCCGGCGCCGTGCCCGCGGGGGTCTGGGTGAAGCTGGTGGTACTGACGCGCCCTTGGACGTCCGACGTCGTCGTGGGCCTGCCGTACCCGTCGAAGCCCGTGACGGCCGACAGCTTCTGGTAGGTCGGGCTGGAGCCGTCGGCGGCGGCGTGAGACACCAGCCGCTCGGTGTAGGTGACCCGCCCCTTGCTGATGGACTTGAAGGTGCTCTTGGGCGTCGACGAGGTGCCGTCGTAGTAGGTGCGGGTGTCCGACAGCACATGGACCCGGCGGTCCAATCCACTCCAGAGACAACTGCCCTGAGTGACCTCCTTCTCCGCAATGTTGCTGCGCAGCCAGGCGGTGGTGTTGTCGGCGTAGGTGTAGCGAGTGCAGCGGTCGTCGCTGCTCACCGCTAGGTCCCCGTTGTCGGACGTCCAGTTGACCCGCCCGGTGTCGTGGTCGTAGTCGGTGCGGACCTCGGTCTTGCGCCACTGGCCGGGCCCTAGCGGGGTGAACGTCCGGGCGTATTCGACGCCCACAATGTTGGCGGTGACGGTACCCCAGGACCTGGTCTTGGAGGCGGTCTGATAGCGGACCGGCAGATTCTGTGTCCACTCCAAGGTCTGGCCGCCGGGTTTGTCCAGCTGTACCAAGCGCAGTTCCTGGCCGGCGAAGGAGTCGTAGTCGGTCACCGTGCCGCCGTCGCCGTTGTCGACGGTTACCGTACGCTTCTGGTCCGGGTCGGTTGCCGAATTCCGGTCGCCGTGCATACCGCGCAGGAAATAATGGTCGGTCTGAGCGACCATGCCGTCGGCGAGGTCGGAACCGGTCAACACGCTGACCTTGCCGTAGCCGCGCCACTGGCTCCAGGTCTTGTATTTCTCCTTGGTCAAGCCGTCGTCATCATCGAAATGCCAGGCGCCGCCCCCGGCGTCGTCGTACACGTACTTGGTCACCATGTCTGCGCTGCGACCGGTACGGTCACGAGCGATCACGTGGGTGACGACATACTTGTGGAACCAGTCCAGTGTCGGCTTGATGTCGCCGTCATGTGCCCAATAGACAGGGAAGCATCGTTTGGTGTTGGTTTCTGGGTCCGGCAAATTGGCGGTAGTGCATTGTGCCGTGCTGTAGGCGACGGAGATCTCGCCACCGGATTCGTCGGCGACGTAGTCCAGTCGATAGCGCATGAGACCGCCGGTGTCACCGGCCCGGACGCGGTTGTAGCGCTCCTCGTAGTCGAAGGTCACCTTCGGCAGAGTGATCGCCGTACTGGCGGCGTGGCCGGTGTGCTGGATGGACGTGGCCAGCAGTGCCCGCGCGTAGTCGGCGGTGCCCCACTTGTGCGTCAGCGTCCAGGAGTCGACGTCCCGCCAGGTCCCGTCGCTCTTGATCACCTGGGTCTTCACCGACTCCAGGCGCTTGCGCGTCCAGAAGGACGGCGAGACGGTGCCCTTGAAGTCCTTGCACTCGGTCCCGGACTCGCAGTTGAGATCGTAGGGCGTGTCCGGCCACAGGTTCGGATTGGTCTCGATCTTGGACGGGTCACAGTTGGCGTCGGTGTCCAGGCAGCGTTCCTTGCTGTTGAACATCACTCGGGCAGGCGCCTTTGCCCACAGATTGTCCGAGCGCAACCCGTACTCGATGCGGTTCAGTACACCGCTGCGAACATAAGGGGTCTCGTCTTCGGGCTTGAGGTTGCGGCCGTAGTAGTTGGTCTCCTTGTCGTAGTAATAGGTGACCGCGTTGCCCTCGGGGTCGACAACATAGTCCAGGTTCCACCGCCATGCCTGCTGGCACCAGGAGTCCTTGAACGTATCCTTATGACAAGGATCGGTCGCGTCGTTGCCGAACACCGGCATGGTCCAGGTCGAATTGGTCACCGGGTTGTTCGTCGACCATTCGTCTAGACGATGCTTGCCGAAGAAGTAGACAGTGCCGTCGGTGGTGGTGACCTTCCAGTACTCGTTGTTGTCGTCCCCGTTGCCGGTTTTGGCGTCGTCGCCCGTCAGCTTCTCGATGCGAGTGCCGTCATCGTTCTTCAAACGCCATTTGCCGTCACCGTCTGGGATGAGTTCACCGCCACGCCCGTTCAGCTGCATCGTGGCGTTGTCATAGCCCCAGCACTGGTCACCGGGCGAGGTGCCCGCCTCGTCCTTCGGCGCTCCATCGTCTTCGCATGCCTTGTAGCGGCGCTCGATGAATCCCGGCCACAGATCGAAGCCATTGCCCACCCAGGACGATTGGGCATTGGTATTCGAGGTCAGACCATCGATGCTGCCTGAGGAGTAACTGAGCCCCACTTCCGGAGTCAAGCCACCGGGTACTGGAGGCACCCTCATGGGGTAGGACCAGTTGAACTCCCCGCTGTTCAGGTTCACGTTCCAGGTCGACGACGGCGACAGCTTGGTGGCCTTGAAATCGCCCTGCTCACCGGCGGTTCCCGCGGCGGTGGCCAGGACCGTCGGCCCCGCCGTGGCCGTCGGCTGCTGCGGTGACGCCTGCCGGGCGGCCGGTTCCGACGCGGCCTGTACCTGCGCGATCAGCGTTTTGTTCTTGCTGTCGTGGGTCGTCGCCACCGGAGTAGGCCTCCGGCATTCGGCCCGCTCCGGCGTGGTCAGGACGCACGCCGGATACTGCACCAGACGAAGCCGGTCGGCGTAAGCGCCACCGAACGCCGACGCGAACGACGCGTAGTTCAGCCCGACCCCGACCTGTCCCGGTGCCGTCGTGTCAGTGCGGGCAACCGAGATCATGACGCCTTGGACGCCGGCGCGTTGACTTACATTGCGGTCGACGACCTGGACCCGGACCTGCTCGGCCGCCGGTAGACCTCGTGACCCCGGACGCGAACCGAGGCGCGTCGCATCGTTCGGAGCGGTTACCCAGACGGGGAGATCACCGGCGCGGGCCCAGCGTCCCTTGGCGGGGACCTTGCTGATCGCCGTGCCGGCCTTCGGCCAGCTCGGCGCCGGGGCCGCCTTGGTGGTCAGGTGCTTGTTCCCGGCCTTGCGCGGCCGCGCCTTCAGCGCCCGGCCCTTGACCGGCTTGGCGTCCTTGAACTGGCGACTCGGCACCGGCTCGGCCCGTGCGGGCAGCGGCGACGCCAGTCCGATCGCCAGCACGGCGGCCATGCCCAGCGCGATCTTCGACCGCGCCCGGCCGTGGCCTCCCAGCAGCATCCGGGTACCGCGCTTGCTCACAACGCCCTCCAAGGCGACGTCTGCCCTCGTCCGCAAGGGCCCACGGTGATGTCAGTAGGAATCCGTCAGCCGGCCGCGGGCGGTCAGGTGTCGGGGCATTGAAGGGTGGACTCGTCGTAGGTGCACGGCAGTGGGGGGGTGCCGTACGGTGTGTCGATCTCTTGGGCGATCGCGAACCTCGTGAGCTCGTCCTCGGCCAACGCTCCGTTGAAGACCCATACGTCGTCGATCAGGCCGGTGAAGTACTCCCGGTTGGGGGCGGCGTCGCCGGTCTGGCCGTCGGCGAGGCGGCGGCCGATCTGCACCGGACCGGTCGCGTTGAAGCCGGTCACGCCCGTCCTGGCGGAGGTGTTGGTCTCGCTGGCGTCCACGGTGCCGTTGACGTAGAGAGACATCGTGCCCGTGGCGGCGTCGTAGGTCAGTGCCAGATGGTCGGGGCCGGAGTTGGTGCAGACGTTGCAGGACTGGCCGTGGTAGGCGGTGAGCCGGACTGGGTTGTCCCCGTCCTTGTCCGGCATTTCGATCTCCCACTTGCCGATGTACTCGTCGGCCGGGTCGTCGCGGTCGGGGTCCCAGTTGGGGTTCTTGGCAACGCGGGGGTTGAACCGGACGGTGAAGGCGCTCTGCTTGGTTCCCGCGGCGGAGAAGACCGTCATCGGGACGGTGGGCTTGGCCGCGTCCACCCAGCCGGCGACGGTGAAGCTGCCGTCGGTGCGCACGACCTGCCCCGTGTCCGCCCACTCGCCGCCGTCGGTGCGGGCACCGTCCAGTTGCAGGCACTGGCCGGTCAGCTGGACGCAGGTCTCCTCGTCGGTCTTGATCTCGGCACCGCCGTGAAGGGTGAGGCTGCGGCCGGCGCCGGAGTCGTCGGGAACCGCCACGTTCTGCCCGGCCGGGGCGTTGAGCCGCCACCGCGCCCGGGTGGTGGGCCGGTACCAGCCCGCCACGTTCTGCGCGGAAACGGCCCGGTCGAACACCCGGACGTCGTCGATCTCGCCGTTGAAGTACTCGGCCGGGCTGCCCGCGTTGAGGGTGCGGCCCATGGCGAACTTGCCGCGGCTGGTGGTCCAGGCCGACATGTCCGCGGTGCCTGGAGTGTTCTGCGGCTTGCCGTCGACGTACAGGGTGAGCTTCTTGGTGGTCGCGTCGTGGACGGCGACGAGGTGGGCCCACTGCCCGACCCGCACCTGCTCGTCTGACAGGACGGTCGTGACGGTGGCGTCCGTGCCCTCCTTGGAGCGGACGACGGCGGCCCACTTGTTGGTCCAGTTCGCCTGGCCGCGTGTGCCGCCGATGTACTTCAGCTGGAGCGCCGCCTGGGTCTGGCCGTCCTGGCTGACGATTGTCTGGTAGCCCTCGTCCTTGTTGAGTTTCGCCCAGACCGAGACCGAGAAGCTCTTGGCGGGGTTGATCAGAGGGACGCCCGTCTCGGCATATCCGAACGTGCTCGGGTCGTTGTCGGAGTTCAGCTTCAGCGCGTCCGAACCGACCCGTGCGGGGTTGCCGGTGGAGAAGTCCGTGCCCGCCATGGTGGCGGTGTTGACCGAGGTGATCTTCCAGGTCTGGTGGTCGCTGCCGTCGCAGTCCCACTGGGCGACCGTGGCGCCGTCGTCCTGCGAGACGCTCCGCACGTCCACGCACCGGCCGCTGCGCTTGGACACCAGCGCGAAGCCCTCACCTTGCTTCTTCTTCGTCCAGATCTGGTTCGTGGTGTCGTAACATCCCCACTGCCACACCTGGGCCCCATTGCCGTCGGCCCCGACGTCAGCGCACTTGTTGCTGTTGACATTGACGATCTTGTAGTCGTCACCGCCCATCGGATCCAGCCGCCAACGCTGACTCAAATGACCGTCACACTCTTGCTGCACGGTCTTGCCCGTCGGACCGTTCTCGAGCGACCGCCCGGCGACATCGAAGCACTTACCGCTGTGCCCGGCGACGAAGCTGTAGGTGTTGTTGACCGAGGTGACCTTCCAGGTCTGGTTGGCGTCCTCCTGGTCGCAGTCCCACTGGACGACGGTGGCGTCGTTGTCCTGCGAAGCGCTGAACACGTCCATGCACCGGCCGCTGCGCTTGGACACCAGCGCGAAGCCCTCACCCTGCTTCTGCTTCGTCCAGATCTGATTGGTGGTGTCGTAACAGCCCCACTGCCAGACCTGCGCACCGTTCCCATCAGCGCCAACGTCCGCGCACTTGTTGCTGTTGACGTTGACAAGCTTGTAATCGTCCCCACCCATCGGAGCAAGCCGCCAACGCTGACTCAAATGACCATCGCACTCGAACTGCACGGTCTTACCCGTCGGCCCGTTCTCCGTCGTCCGCCCGCTGACGTCGAAACACTTGCCGCTGTGCGACGCGACGATCTGGAAGGTGTCGCTGCCGGTGATCTCGTTGAGCAGGACCTTGGAGCCCCTGGGATCGTCGAGCCGCCAGTGGGCCTCTTCGGCGGTCATGTTCCGGACGCGGAACTGGTAGGTGAGGGCGTTGCCCTGGCGGCCCGCACGGTCCACCGCCCACACGTTCAGCTTCCAGTCACCCTTGACGGCGGGAACCTTGGAGAAGGCGCACTGCGTCGTGGTGCAACCCGGTGACAGGGGCGTCTCCAGGCTCTTCCACTCGATCGGTTCGGCAGCTCCGCCGGGCGGGGTGAACTGAAGGCCGAACTTCTTGAGCGGTTCTCCGGCTCCTGCGGTGATGGTGAAGTCGCCGGCTTGGCCGACACCGTCGTGTTCGGCACCGTCCGCTGGGTACTTGGTGGAGGTGATGGTGGGTGCCGGAGGAGCGGCGTCATCGTAGACGAACCAGCACTTGTGGCCCTGACCGCCGACCGTGGTCGGAAAGTCGCTCCAGACGCCGGAGCCCTGCCAGTTGCGCCAATCGTCGTTCTCGAGGTTGTCCTTGAAGTCATGACCGCGGACCGCCCACGCGATCGGGATGTTCTTGGGAATGGCGCGCGAGCTCGCCAGACTGGACAGCGACTTGGTGAACGTCGTCCCCGAGTTGCCTCCGCCGGAATACAGCGGTGTGGAATCGGGCCCAAGCCCGCCGGCGCCGATGCGCCACTGGAAGTTCGCGCCGTTGGCGTCCCCCCAGCCGATGAGGAACTCGGCCTGGACGCGGTCGCTGCTCTGCGGATCGGTGATCTTGGCGGACATGGTCGGCCACACCCGCACGTACGGCTTGGCCGCGTCGTTCGCGCCACAGGGGTAGTAGCCGCCCTCGGCAAGCAGTTGGACGTTGGTGGGCGCCTTCGGCGGCAGGTTGTACAGCACGCGCAACACCGCGTCGTTGTTGAAACGCTTCCAGTACGCGGTGGAGCTTTCGCTGCCGGCCTTCATCCCCAGCCAGAGGGTGCCGCCGCCGTTCGCGGCGTTCTGCACTTCCTCTTTCAGCCGCGCGTCCTGGAGCAGGACCGTGTTGTTGGCGCAGCCAACGCCCTCGTTGCCGTAGTTGAAGCTCTTCTCGACGAGTTTGCGCTGCCAGAAGCCGGAGGCGTTCTGGGTGCTCCAACTGGTGGAGCCCCCGACTCCCTTGGTCTTCCACACCTCGGCTTCGGCGGGCGTGCAGTTGTAGGCACCGGTCTGGTACGGCTTGAACTCGACCGTCAGGATGTTGGTCTTCATGACCGCCGCCGGCAGCGTGAACTTGTAAAAGAGCCGCTTGGTGATGGTGCCGCCGCACTGGCCGCCCATGTAGGGGTCGCTGTCGGAGCAGTACCCCATCCCCTCGTCCTCCCACGAGGCGTCGGTGTACTTGGTCGACACCATTACCGCGGCGGACTCCCCCGGTCCCTGCCAGTCCGGGTCGATGTAGAGCGGATAAGTCGTACCCGCCCCGGTGAGCAGGCCCGCTTCGGGGACCAGGTTCAGCTTGCCCGGGCCGACGGACGTCTTGATGCGTGCCCGCTTCACTCCATCGGCCGGTGTCTCGGCCGCACGGGCGCGCTCGGCGAGCGTGGTCTTGCGGACGCCATTGGCGGCGCCCTTTCCCGACGAGTCCCACATCATGGGCTCGGCGGCCTTGAAGACCGTCCCACCGGCCGCCTGGTCCACCACCCGCAGACCGCCGGCGCCGTCGGCCTGCACTCGCATCCGATCGGCCTTCAAGCCCAGCTGGATCTGAGCCAGCCTCGGGTCCCGCGCGGCGGCCGGGGTCTTGACGACCAGGATGTGGCCGAACCCGCTGGGCTTGGCCCGCAGGACCAGGTCCACGTCGGGGAGGACGTTCTGGTAGGTCGCCGACTCCCCGTCCACGACCGGCGCCGGCAGCTTGCCGTGCGGCCAGGCGAGAGACATCGTCCGCCCGGCGCGGTTCATCGTCGCGAACGGACCGTCGCCTCCGCCGGAGAAGGCCAGTCCCACGGTCGTCGCCCCCGGGGCGATCATGCCATCGGGGCGCCGCCGCAACTTGGTGTCGATGGCGACCCACTTGCCGTCCCGCAGGGTGCGTACGGGCCGGGCGCTCATCGTCGCCTCCAGACGGCCGTCAGGCAACGCGCGCACCTCACGTTGCGGACTGGTCATCGAGGTGACGGTGACGGGTCGCTTCGACCTCAGCGCCGCCGCGACCGCATCCTGCTGGGAGGCCGCCGCCTCCGGCGCCTCCTTCGCGCGGGCGGCGGGCGTGGGCGCGACCTGGGGAATGGCCACCAGCGACAACGGCAGCGACAGAGCGAGCGCGGTCGCCATAGCAGTCCCAGTGAAGGGCCGACTTCGCATGTGATGCGACCTGGACTTTTGTGCCCGAAACCGACCCCGAAAGCCCACAGAGACCCCCGCCGCACATAAAGCCCCAATAAAGTCGCTTTAACGTAACGTGACCGATCGCGGCGCGAAAGAGACGGAACGATCAAGGATTTGTGATCTACATCACACAGGAATCGGTAACCCGGTCGCCCGAACTGGGCGTCCTCCACGCACCGCCTCACGCCAGCGATCACGAATCGCTACTGAGAGTCATCTCTCTTCTCGGGTGAGGGTCGGCGGGCATTCTGCAGATATTGGCCTACAAGACAAGGCTTTTTTTGTGCGGGCGAACGGTCTTACTGTGGTTAATCGGCGGTCGGGCATGTGCGCGGCCATGAAAGATGAGCTTCACTTCCGCGCACGTCCCGCCATTACCGGTAGGCCCCTCAGGAGCCGTAGATCTTGGCGGCGAGCGCGGCTTTGGCCTTGCTCAGCTCGCCGGTGACCGTCGGCGAGAGACCGCCCCCGGATGGCCGCTCTGGCACCGTCCCAGCGTCGCTGATGGTCCAGCCGGTGCCGAGCTGCGCCAGGGAACGGTGCTTGACCGGGTAATAGTCCTCGTTCACCGCGACAGCGACGCCGGCCGCCCCCGCCGCGGCCGCGAGCAGATGCGGGTGGAAGCGGGTGGAGATCCAGATCTGCTCGGGACCGGCCGGGAGACCGTGCTTCCAGACACCCGTGAACGGATAGAACCGCGCACCAGGCAGGTCGGGTTCGAGCAGGTCGAAGACGGCCCGATCGACGCCGGGTATGCCCTCGACCACTCCGATCCGGTCCGGTGGCACGTCCCAGGCGCGCAGCGTGTCCGATACGAAGGCGGCCAGTGCCGGCCGCGGCATCGCCAGCAGGTCCGACTGCAGGCACAGCATGATCTCGCGCAGTGGCTCGGCGGGCTTGCGGTACAGGTGGGGGCCGAGGGCCAAGAAGATGTCGTCGCAGGTGGTGCTGACGGCCGTCGCATTGCCGAGGAGCCGGGTGGACGGTTCGTCCCGTACGTCGGCCAGTTCGAACCCGGCCGCGAGCCGGGGCAGCAGGCGCTCGCCGTGCGCGGGCCCCGGCCACAGTCCCTGCCCGGTCATCACGGCACGGCCACCGGATCGCTCGACCGCGCCCGTGGCGGCGGCCAGCAGCCCGTAGTGCCTGGGCCAGATTGCGGTGACGTATCCCCCGCCGATGAGGTGCACCACCTCGGCGGTGCCGGCCAGTTCGATGCCGGGGGCGAACCGGACGGCCATCGGCGGGTTGCGCATGGCCTGGCGCACCCAGTGCGCCACTTCCCATGCGTCCTCGGACGGGGCCTCCCAGCACAGCCGCCAGAACGTGTCGGTGAAGTGCACCTTCGGGTGGAGGCCCCCGAGCAGGACTGCCGCAGGGCCGGGGTTCGGGCAGTCCAGCCACACCTCTTGTTCGGGCGCGACCGCAGCCAGATGCCGCAGCCAGGCCGCGGCAATCAACTCGTCCCCGTAATTAGGGAAACCGGTGGTACCGACCAGATAGTACATCTGCGAAGATTATCCGCCCTGCTCCCATGAGGTACCGATCCCAAAGGCCCCCGGGTCGATCGCAAGTGTTGGCTTCGCTCAGTTTGAGCCTAGGGGGATGCCTTGGGTTTTTGCTGCGTTCAGCCAGGTGGGGAACTCGGAGAGGATGCGCTGGTAGAGCTCTGTGTCGGTGATGGTGGCTATGTCGTCCACCGCGAAGAAGCCGGCGTTGTCGACGAGGCGGCCGTCGAGGGTGTCCAGCTTTTCCAGAATTCCGTACCTGCCGTGGCCGAGGCCGATGAACTGCCAGAAGACCGGCCGGTCCGACGCCTCGCGCAGGAGGCGGGCGATCTGGGCGCTCTTGGCCACGCCGCCGTCGGAGAAGAACAGCACCAGGACCGGTTCGCCCGGACGGGTCTCGTAGTAGGCGAGGATGTCCTCGATCACCTGGGGCTCGTTGTTGCGGCCGCCGAGGCTGACCCGGCTCCCGTCGGCGGCGACGGCCTCGTGCAGGCGCACGTTGTCCCGCGTCCACGCGCCGATCTCGGCGACCCGCAGCGGGGGGAGCCGGGCGAACTCCGTCGCGAAGATCCACGCGTCCAGGGCGCCGTCGTCGTCCACCTGCAGGGCGATCGCCGCCATCCGCTCGACGATCTCGGCGACCACGCCCTCCTTGAAGAGCCTGCGCATGGAACCGGAGGCGTCCAGCGCGACGGCGACGCGGGCCCGCAGCCCGCCGATGCCCTTCTTCTCCAGCGAGACGCGGACGGTCTCCTTGCGCAGCGAGATCCGCTCCGGCAGGTCGGCCTCGACCGGCGGTTCGCCGGTCACGTCCACGCCGAGGTCGGTGGCGAGGCCGGCGAGGCCGCTCGCCCATCCCTGCCCGACCGCCCTGAGCTTCCACGCGCCCGCGCGCCGGTACACCTCGACGACGACCGCCACCGTCTCCCCCTCCGCCATCGCCGGGGCCTCGAACCGGGGGCCTCCGTGCACACCGGCGCGCAGGGTGACGCCGTCGAACGTCCCCGGGCCGTCCACGCTGGCGACGAGCGCGATGGTCGAGACGTCATCGGGGACCGCGTCCGGGTCGATGACGATCTCGGCGCCCTCCAACCGGACCCCGTCCTGAGCGGGATGGTTGAAGAAGACCAGGTCGTCGTCCGACCGGACCCGCCGGTCATCGCCCAGGAGGACCGCCGAAACGTCGATCGGCGTTCCGGCGGCGGACACGGCGACCCTGACACGGCCGCCGTCCAGCGCGGCGTTCTCCCCCTTGCGCAGCATCGCCCGCTCCCTCCCCCGCCCTACGCCCGGAACCCTCATAACGTCCGACGCCGGCCGCTGATGCGGGGTTGGCAACCGGCTCCCGAGTCCCGGGGAAGCACCGGATATGCGCCCGGTCCGCCGGCTCAGGCGTGCAGGAGGTCGACGGCGGCCGTGTAGCCGTTCGGGTCGATCACGGTGCCCTGCTGCTCGGCCAGGGAGGTGACGGCGGGATCCCAGCGGAGGCGGGTGCGGCCCTCGCCGCCGGTGATGACGACCATCTCCCCCGTTTCGGGGGCGATGCTCTCGAAGCGCCGCCAGGCTCCGACCGGGATCGAGAGGGTGTCGTAGGGGCCGAGCTCCGTGGAGACCGGGTTCTCCCGGTTCAGGGTGATCCGCCAGCGGCCGCCGGTGACGATCAGCACCTGGGACTCGTCCACCGCGTGGGTCGACATGCCGCGTCCGGTGGCCGCGCGCAGGCGGGCGAGGCTGAAGCCGTGGGGGTCGGCGAGGCGCGGATGCTGGTCGCGGTCCTCGGTGATCCCGTAGCCGACGACGGCGGCCAGTTCGGCGCCGCCGGTCTCCAGGGCGGAGTCGAGGAACGGGGCCGTCGACCAGCGCAGGTCGGACGGGCGGGCCAGGCGCGTGCGCATCTCCTCGACGCCGATCCTGCGGAGCGTGGCGAGCTGGGCGTCGGTCAAGGGGCGCTTCAGCTCCACCCCTTGCGGGTACTCGCCCGGTTCGGTCTCGATGAGCCGGTTGTCCGAGGTGAGGTGCAGGCCGTACTCGGCGGCCTTCTCCAGGACGGACGGCGCCCAGATCAGGCCGCCGGAGCGGTCGCGTCCGAGGGCGGTGAACAGGAACGCGTCGTCGGTGCCGACGCTGGTGAAGCCTCGAAACACCCAGGTCGGGATCGAGATGACGTCGCCGGGACGGACGGTCACCTCGCCGTCGTCGCCGTGGACGCCCCAGCGGAACCGCCATTCGCCCGCCATGCAGACGAAGACCTCGGCGGTGAAGTGGAGATGCAGGTTGTTGGTGACGCCGGCCGGCATCGCCGCCGCGCCCAGGTTGAAGCCGTGCGGCGCGGTGACCGGGACGGCCTGCTCGGCGTTCTCGGAGACGCCCGGCCCGATCATCGGATAGTTGACCTTGCCTTCGGAGCCGGGGATCTTCGTGTCGATGAAGGCGGCGGTGTCGGCGGTGAGGTCCTTGCGCAGGATCGTCCGGGAGGCGAGTTCGGCGGCGGACACCTCGGGGGGCATGGCCTTGATCCTTTCATGCAAACGTATGCGTAGAACTTTACGATTGCAGCGAGGAAGTACGTTGTCAACAGCGTGCTAACGTATGCACAGCTTTCACAGAGAGGCGGAGCACATGCGCGACAACCGGCTCAAGGAGCTCTTCGGCGCGGGCGAGACCGTGGTCAACGCGTGGGTGTCGGCCGGCAGCGCCTATCTCGCCGAGACCCTCTCGTACTCGGGGTTCGACTCGGTGACCGTGGACCTCCAGCACGGCATGTTCGGGCTGGACACCGCCGTGCACCTGATCCAGGCCGTGTCCGCGGGGCCCGCCGTCCCCCTGGCGCGCACCCCGGCGCTCGACGCCGCCGTGATCGGCAAGCTGCTGGACGCGGGCGCGTACGGGATCATCTGCCCGGCCGTGGACGATCCCGACCAGGCGGCGCGGTTCGTCGCGATGTGCCGGTACCCGCCGAGGGGCGTGCGCAGTTACGGGCCGGCCCGCGCGAACCTCGCCCAGGTCTCCGGATACGTCGAGCGGGCCGACGAGCGGATCCTGACCTGGGCGATGGTCGAGTCGCGGGCCGCCCTCGACCAGGTGGAGGCGATCGCGGCCACGCCCGGCCTGGACGGGGTCTTCGTCGGTCCGAACGATCTCGCTCTCGCGCTGGGCGTCGAGCCCGGGCTGGCCGTTCCGCCGCCCGAGGTCGACGCGGCGCTGGGGCGGATCGCCGAGGCCGCGCACGCGGCCGGGGTGATCGCGGGCGCCTTCGCCGCCGGCACCGAGGCCGCGCTGCGGCTCACCGAGCGGGGCTACGCTTTCGTGACGCCGGGCGGCGACATGGCCCTCCTGCGGCGGGCCGCGTCGGAGGCCGTCGCGGCCGTGCGGGGGACGGCGGCGACCACGGCGCCGTCCGGCGGATACTGACCCGCAGGGCGGCGGAGGGAGGAACGGATGCGGGTGACGAGCCTGGACGTGGCGCGCGCCGCCGGGGTGTCGCAGTCCACGGTCTCGCGGGCGCTACGCGGCCATCCGGGCATTCCACCCGAGACCGCACGGCGCGTCCGGGAGGCGGCGGCACGGTTGCGCTACGTCCCGAGCGACCGGGCCCGCGACCTGGTCACGCGCAGCAGCCGCCGCATCGCCATGGTCGTCGATCTCGACAATCCGCTGTGGTCGCTGCTGGTGGGGCGGCTGTGCGACGAGCTGGACCGGCGCCACTACCGGCTCTCCCTGATCGCCGAGCACGGCGATCCGGACGACATCGAGTCGCAGCTGCTCGGCGGCACGGTGGACGGCGTGATCGTCTCCACCGCGTCGCGGGACTCGCGGCTCCCGGGGGTGCTGCGCGAGCGCGGGGTGCCGGCGGTGCTGCTGCACCGCTACGCCGAGGACGTTCCGCTCGACGCCTGCGTCGCCGACGACCGGCTCGGCGCGCGGCTCGGCACCCGGATCCTGCTGGAGGCGGGTCACCGCGAGGTCGGCGCGCTGCTCGGGCCGCGCACGGCGAGCACGGCGCGGGAGCGGGAGGACGGCTACCGGTCCGCGCTCGCGGAAGCCGGGATCGCCCCCGACCCGGCGTGGGTCCGGCACGGCGGGTTCGACTTCGAGCACGGGCGTTCGGCGGTGGCGGCGATGGCCGCGGAGGGGCGGCTCCCGCAGGCGCTGTTCTGCGCCAACGACACGATCGCCCTGGGGGCGATGAACGGCGCGCACGAGCTCGGGCTGCGGGTGCCGGGCGATCTCGCCCTCGTGGGCTTCGACGATCTGGAGCAGGCGGCGTGGCCGCTGGTCGGGCTGACCACGCTGCGCGTGCCGTTCGACGACATGCTGCGCAGCGCCGTGGACCGGCTCCTGGAGAGGATCGCGGGGGACGACGGCGGGCCGCGGCGCGTCGTCCACCCCGTGGAGCCGGTCCTGCGCACCTCGCACACGCGCGGCTGACCGGGCGGGCCGCCGCGTCACCTCGCGAGCCAGCCGCGGAGGTGGGCGGCGACCTCGCCGGGGCACTCCAGAGGGGACATGTGCCCGCAGCCCGGGACGACCTCGTGCCGCGCCGTGCGGATCGGCTCGGCGAGGTCCCGCTGGAGGGTCGGCGGGCTCACCTCGTCCAGCTCACCGCTCAGTACCAGAACCGGGACGTCGATCGCGGCCAGCGAGGGGTGGAGGTCGATCCGCGATTCCTGGGCGCGGAGCTGCCGCAGCAGGCCGTCCGGCCCCACGGTCCCGGCCATGCTCTCGTTGCGGGAGACCAGGCGGGGGTCGGCGCGGCGGACGGCGGGCAGCGTGGCCCTCGCCAGCTCGGCGGCGACCGCCGCGAACTCGCCTCGCCCGACGCGCTCGGCGAGCCGCGCCCATCCGGCGCGCTGGGCGGGCGAGCCCGCGCCGGCGCTGGTGTTGAGCAGCGCCAGCCGGGTGACGCGGGCGGGGGCCCGCCGCACGACCTCCAGAGCGACGATGCCGCCGAGCGAATGGCCGGCCAGCGCGAACCGCGCGGGCGACCGGTCGAGCACCCGCGAGGCGAGCCCGGCGATCGAGTCGTCGAGGTCGACGCGCGTGCGCAGGACGTTCGTCTCCGGTCCGAGCGCCGCGACCACGCCGTCCCACACCGTGGCGTCGCCGAGCATGCCGGGAAGCAGCACCAGCGGGCCGGCGCCGCCGCTCACCGCGCGACCATCCCGGCGGACAGGTCGATGTCGGCGCAGTGCAGGCCCGACATCATCAGCATCGCCACCACGGCGCGCCCGACCTCCTCCTCTTCGAGGAGACGGCCGAGCGCGGCGCGGGAGGCGAACGCCGTCTCGGCCTCCTGCTCGGTGATGCCGAGACGGGCGGCCTCCAGCCGGAAGTTGCGCTCCATGCGGGGGCCGCGGACGGGCCCCGGCGACAGCGAGTTGACCCGGATGCCGAGCGGGCCCACCTCCGCGCCGAGGGTGGTGGTGAGGCCGATCACGGCCATCTTCGAGGCGGTGTAGGGGGTGCGCATCGCCAGCGGGCGCTTGCCGCTGACCGACGCGATGTTGATGATGTCGCCGGAGCCGCGGGCGAGCAGGGCGGGGATCAGCGCGCGGCAGACGAGGTAGGTGCCGCGCACGTTGGCGGCGAACACCGCGTCCCACTCGTCCGGCTCGATCTCGGTGAGCGGCCTGACCGGTCCGGCGACGCCCGCGCAGTTCACCACGATGGACACGTCCTCGCCGGCGACCGCCGACGCCAGGTCCGCCACCGAGCCGGCGTCGGCGACGTCGGCCTCGACGACGCGGGCGCCGGCGCCGCGGGCGGTCAGCAGCCGGGCCGTCTCCTCCAGGTTCGCCCGCGTGCGCCCGGCGCCGACCACCCGGACCCCGGCGTCGCCGAGGGCGAGGGCGATGGCGCGGCCGAGGCCGTTGCCGGCGCCGGTGACCAGCGCCGTCCGGCCGCGCACGCCGTCGAGCACGTCGCCCGGGACGTCAGGCATCGGCGCGCACCCCGGTGAAGGCGTGGTCGCTCCACGGCAGCGTTCCGCCCCGGTACTTCGCCGTGCGGACGTCGCCGGAGCGGGCGTGGCCCTCGAACAGCTCCACCCGGGCGGCGCGGCCGCACACCTCGCCGAGCGTCGCGCTGGACTCGGTGTCGGTCACCTCCTGGTAGGTGACGGTCTTGAGGTACTTGCCGACCCACAGGCCGCCGGTGAACCGGGCGCTGCCCCTGGTGGGCAGCACGTGGTTGGTGCCGATCACCTTGTCCCCGTACGACACGCAGGTGCCCTCGCCGAGGAAGAGCGCGCCGTAGTCGTGCATCTTCGCCAGGGCCTGGCGCGGTTCGCGGGTGAGGACCTGGACGTGCTCGGAGGCGAAGGTGTCGGCGACGGCGAAGGCCTCGTCCAGGTCGTCCACCACGAGGACCTGCCCGTGGTCGCGCCAGGCCGGGGCGGCGAAGTCGCGGGTGGGCATGTCGCCGAGGAGCCGCTCCACGTGCGCCATCGCCCTGCGCGCCACCTGCTCGCTGGTGGTGACGAGCACCGCCGGCGAGTCGGGTCCGTGCTCGGCCTGGCTCAGCAGGTCGACGGCCACGACGAACGGGTCGGCGGCGTCGTCGGCGATCACGAGGATCTCGGTGGGCCCGGCGAACAGGTCGATGCCGACCTCGCCGAACAGCTGCCGCTTGGCCTCGGCGACATAGGCGTTGCCCGGTCCGGCGATCATGTCGACCCGCTCCATGGACTCGGTGCCGATCGCCAGCGCCGCCATCGCCTGGACGCCGCCCAGCAGGTGGATCTCGTCCGCTCCGGCGAGGTGCATCGCGGCGACGGTGGCGGCGGGCACCTCGCCGCGGATCGGCGGTGTGCAGGCCGCCACCCGCGAGACCCCGGCGACCTTCGCGGTCACGATCGTCATGTGCGCGGACGCGGTGAGCGGGTACCGCCCGCCGGGCACGTAGGCGCCGACCGCGCGGACCGGCAGGTTGCGCTGGCCGAGGCGCACCCCGGGCAGCGTCTCCATCTCGAAGTCGGTGATGGAGGCGCGCTGCCGCTCGGCGAAGGCGCGGACCTGCCCCTGGACCCACTCGATGTCCTCGATGACCTGCTGGGGCACCCGCGCGACGATCTCGTCGATCTGGCCCGGGGTCAGCCGGAAGGCGGCGGGGGTCCAGTCGTCGAAGCGGGCGGAGTACTCGCGGACCGCCGCGTCCCCGCGGGCGCGGACGTCGTCGAGGATGCCGCGGACGGTCTGCGCGACGCGGCCGTTGTCGGCGGCGATCTGCTCGGAGGCGACGGCCTCCTTCAGAAAGGTGATCATTTCGTCCTTCGGGCGGAGGGGGGTGGAGACGGGAGGGACTCGTCCGCGGGCGCCCGGCGGGGAATGCGTCCCATGGACAGGCTAGGGAGCGCGACAGAACAGGACTAGACCGACTTATCCCACATTTGCCATAGGGTTCCCCTGTGACTCTGAACCAGCTGCGCGCGTTCCTGCTCACCGTCCGGACGGGATCCTTCACCGCCGCCGCGGCGGAGCTGAAGATGGCGCAGGCGTCGGTGTCGGAGCTCATCCGCCGGATGGAGGAGGAGGCCGGGCTGGCGCTGTTCATCCGGGGCGGCCGCCGCCTCGTGCTGACCTCGGCCGGCGCGGAGCTGCTGCCGTTCGCCGAGCAGGCCGTCTCCTCGGTGGACGAGGGGCGCGCGGCGCTGCGGTCCATCGGCTCCCTGGACGGCGGCGAGGTGACCTTCGGCCTGCTGCGCAACGCCTCCTTCTACCTGCTGCCCGACCTGGCCCAGCAGTTCCACGAGGCGTTCCCGAACGTCCGGCTCCGGCTCGTCGGGCAGAACTCCAGCGAGGTCGCCGCGGCCGTCTCCAAGGGAGAGCTGGAGGCCGGCCTGGTCGTGCTGCCGGTGGACGACGCGGGGCTGCGGGTGACGCCGCTCATCCGCGACGAGGTCTTCTACGCCAGCGCCGACCCCGAGCGGCTCGCGGCGCCCATGACGATCCGCCGCATGGCGGAGGCCGACCTGGTCATGTACGACGCCCGGTACGGCTGGTCCGACCCGACCCGCCGCCAGATCGCCGAACGGGCCCAGCTGGAGGGGCTGCGGATCGACCCGATCATCGAGGTGGAGCACGTGGAGGCGGCGCTGGCCCTGGTCGCCCGGGGCGTCGGGGACACGTTCATCTCCCGGGCCGTCGCCGACAGCCCGTTCTGCCCGCCCGAGGTCGGGACCGTCCCGTTCGCCGAACCGCTGTACGACACCATCGCCTTCATCCAGCGCACCTCGTCGGTGCTGTCGCCGGGGGCCCGGGAGCTGGCGCGGCGCGCGCGGAGCACCCTGCTGGCCGGGATCAACGACCCGGCCCAGCGCGTCTACCCGGCGACGGGAGGGACGGCCAGGCGCCGCCCCGGCGTCAGCTGACCTCGGCGCCGCCGGGCGACGCGTGACCTGGCCGCACGATCTCCCCGTACAGCTCGGGCCGCCGGTCGGCGATGACGTCGGCCAGGTCGGTGAGCCGCTTGGCTCGTGCCGCGGGGAGGTCGAGGTCGGCCGTCGCGTGGCCGTCCTGCGCGTCGGTGCTCGCCCGGACCCAGCCGTCCGGGTCGACGAGGGAGGTGCCCCGCGTCCACCGCTCCCCGCGTTCCAGCCCGGAGCGGTCGCAGCAGGCGACGAAGACGCGGCTGGCCCGGGCGGCGGCCATCGCGGCCACCACCTCCGGCGGGCGCTCGCCGTCCGGGCGCGGCACCACCGGCCAGTTCGTCGGCACCGCGACGAGGTCGGCGCCCCGCAGCGCCAGGGCGCGGGGCATCTCGGGGAACTCCAGGTCGTAGCAGATCAGCACGCCGATCCGGCCGTACGCGGTGTCGAGCACGGGCGGTTCCGCGCGGCCGGGCGTGAACAGCGTCTTCTCGCGGTCCCACAGGTGGACCTTTCGGTAGACGGCGCGCACCCCCGTTCCGTCCAGCACCATGGCGCTGTTGTGGACGAGGCCGTCCGGGCCCCTCTCGCAGAATCCGGCGACGACCACGGCGTCGCCCTGGGCCGCTTCGTCCGACCACGCCGCCAGCCGCGGATCGTCCGCGCCGATGGACGCGGCCCGGGCCGCCTCCGCGCTCGCGAACAGATAGCCGGAGGTCGCCAACTCGGGAAGCACGACGATCCGCGCGCCGTTCGCGACGGCGGCGCGGATCGCCGAACGGGCGCGCCGGATGTTGCCGGCCAGGTCGCCGAGGACGGGCGCGAGCTGCACGCACGTCACCCGGGTCACCGTCGATGCCATCTCCATGTCCCCCGATCGCCCTCCATGTCCCCCGATCGCCGGGTCAGAGCAGCGCGGCGGGCTCGTCCCGGAGGAGTTGCGCCATCACGTCGAACTCGTTGAACAGCGCCCACTCCTCAACGATCTCACCGTTCCGGACGTACAGCTGCGACATGCCCCAGATGTGCACCTGGCGGCCCGTCGGCGCGCCGTACAGCGAGTAGCCCTTGTGGGTGCCCGCGCCGCCCCAGCGCACGCTGACCCTGTAGCCCTCGTCCGGATTGCCCATCCAGTAGACCTCGTCGACGTGGACGCCGAGGTCCGGGAACGTCGCCAGCAGCGCGCGGGCCATCGACCTCACCTGCGCCCTGCCGTACCCCTGCCGGTTGGTGGCGCCGTACCAGCGGACGTTCTGCGCGTAGAACCGGTCGACGGTGCTCAGGTCGCGGCGGTTGTAGGTGTTGTGGAAGAGGGCGCGGACCCACTCCTCCACGTCGAACGGGCCGGAGGTGTCGGGCTCGGCCACGGCGACGGGCTTGCGCCCGCCCCGCAGCCGTTCCACCTCGGTCTGCTCGCGTTCGGTGTACGGCCGCAGCGCGCCGGCGTTGCCGAACTCCCGCGCGCAGGCCGCCACGTCGAGGCCGAGCTGCTGCAGCTTGGCCGCGGTGTTGTAGAGGACCCACTCCTCGTAGATCTCGTTGTCCCTGATGACGCAGTTGGCGATGACCCAGGTGTTGAGGCGGCGGTGGGTCGGCGGGCCCCACCGCCAGTGGCCGGTGTGGTCGCCGATGTTCAGCGCGCGGTGGGACGTGACGAAGCCCTGCTCGTCGTCGCCCGCCCAGATCACCTCGTCGGCGTAGTGCCGCATGTTGGGGAAGGCGGCGATCGCCTGGATCGTTCCAGCGACCATCTCCTCGATGCCGTGCCGCGGGCCGCTGTCGTCGAACACGCGGCAGCCCGGCGCGTAGGTGTCGTAGATGTAGCCGATGTCCTGGTCTTCCCAGATGCGGTGCGTGATCCGGACGATGTAGTCGACGATGTCGGTGTAGTGGTCCTCGAACCCGCGCAGCGACTGCTTCCGCCGGCTGTAGTCGCCGTCGGGAAGGGTGGCGCCGCGGCCCTCCGACAGGGCGATCGAGAAGTCCGCGGGCATGACGCGTCCGGTGGAGGACATCTCCGGCGCGGGCCGCGGGGACTTCTCCCCACCGCGCGGCTCCCCGGACTCGATGGGCACGTCCCGGCCGGTCTCCGTCACTTGCCGCACTCTTTCTTGTACACGTACTTCTGCACTTCCGGCGTGGCCAGGTTCTCGGGGGTCGCGAAGACGAGATCGGAGTTCTGGTCGCGCGGCACCGGCTTGCCCGCCACCGCGTCCAGAGCCGACTGCACGCCGATCTGGCCCTCCTGGTAGGGGTGCTGGACGATGGTCCCGGCCATCTGCTTGCCGTTGAGCGCCGTCTCGATGGGCCCGGAGATGTCGAAGCCGATGAGCTTGACCTTCCCCGTCCTTCCCGATTCACGCAGGCCGGTGACGGCGCCCTCCGAGTTGGTGGTCGACATGGCGTAGATGCCGGTGAGCCTCGGGTTGGACGAACTGGCGCTGGAGGCGATCGAGGACGCCTTGGCGGTCTCGTTCTTGCTGTACTGGGTGCCGAGGTACTTCATCCCCGGGTACTTCTTCAGCTGGTCGGTGAACCCCTTGGCGCGCGCCTCGCCGAGCGGGTTGCCCGGGTCGTTGTTCAACCCCATGACCTCGCCCTTGCCGCCGGTGGCCTTCGCCATCTCGTCCGCGGCGAGCGCGCCGCCCTTGAGGTTGTTGGAGATGATGTTGGTCGTCATGATCGAGCGGTCGTCCACGTCGCCGTCCACACCGATGATCTTGATGCCGGCGGCCTTGGCGAGCTTCAGCGGCGGGATCAGCGCCTTGGAGTCGGCCACCGAGATCATGATCGCGTCCGGCTTGTCCGCCACCAGCGCGTTGACGATCGCCGATTGCTTCGCGGGGTCGAACTCGGGCGGGCCCTGCACGTCCAGCTTGGCGCCGAGTTCCTTCGCCTTCTCCTGCGCCCCGCACGCGACGGTGTTGTAGAAGGGGATGCCGGTCACGGCCGGGACGTAGACGATCCGCTTCTGGCCCGAGGCCGCGTCCGCCCCGGAGCCGCAGGCGGTGAGGGCCAGGGCGGCCACCCCGGCCGCGGCGGACAGCCGCAACGCGGTGCTGTTTCTCATGAGGTCTCCTAGCTGCGATCGCGCCGGGCGCGCTTGAGGTGGTCGACGTAGACGGCCGCGATCAGCACGAAGCCGATGACGACCTGCTGCCAGTAGGGCTGGACGTGGGTGACGACGAAGCCGTTCTGGAGGACGGCGGGGATGAAGATGCCGACGACGGTGCCGAGGATGGTGCCGATGCCGCCGAACAGGCTCGTCCCGCCGAGCACGACCCCGGTGATGACCTGCAGCGCGTCGGTGGCGTGGCCGGAGATCGTGGTGGTGGCGAAGCGGGTGAGCGACATCGCGCCCGCCACCCCGGCGAGGCCGCCGCTGACGGCGTACAGCTTGATCAGGTGCCGGTTCACGTTGATGCCGGCGCGGCGGGCCGACTCCGCGTTGGAGCCGACGAGGTAGGTGTGGCGGCCGAACCGGGTGTAGGCGAGGATCAGGCCGCCGACCAGTGCGGTGATCGCGGCGACGTAGACCAGCCAGCTGAAGCCGAGCGGCCGGGACGTGGTGATCTTCAGCAGCGCGTCCGGGACGGTGGTGACGTCGTTGCCGCCCGTCATGATCTGGGACGCGCCGAGCGCGGCGCCCATCGTGCCGAGCGTGGTGATCAGGGCGGGGACCTTCAGCAGCGCGATGCACGCGCCGTTCAGCACGCCCCAGGCGATGCCGGCGAGCACCGCCGCCGCCATCCCGGCGACCACGACGAGGGCGCCGTCGCCGCCGATCGCGGACATCGTCTTGGCCATCACCACGCCGGAGAACACCAGCACCGACCCGATCGACAGGTCGAAGCCGCCCGCCACCATCACGTACGTCATGCCGACGGCCATGACCAGCAGCACCGAGATGTCCAGCGAGACGTTGCGGCCCGTCGCGGCGGTGGGGAACGCCTCCGGTCGCAGCATGGAGAACAGCAGGACGAGCAGCGCCAGCACCAGGCCCATGTAGGCCGGCGAGGTGGACAGGAACCTGCGCAGCGGAGACCGGTGAGCGATCTTCAGAGCGCCGCTCGCGTCGTCCGCGCCGGTCGCGTCCGTGCCGTTCGAGGGGTCCAGGGCCGTCTCGTCGGCGGCTTCCGCCGGGGTGGCCGGCGCGGGGGTCTCGGTCATGCGGCCTTCCCTTCCAGAGCGCCGGTCATCGCGCCGACCAGCTGTTCCACGGTCGTCTCCGCCGCCCGGTACTCGGCGACGCGCCGGCCGAGCCGCAGCACCTGGACGCTGTCGGCGACCTGGAGCACCTCGGGCATGTTGTGGCTGATCAGCACGACCGCGATCCCCTTGTCCGCGACCCGCCGGATCAGCTCCAGGACCTTGCCGGTCTGCCGGACGCCGAGGGCCGCGGTCGGCTCGTCCATGAAGATCACCTTGTCGGCCCACATCACCGACCGGCAGATCGCGACGCTCTGCCGCTGGCCGCCCGACAGCGCGGCGACCGGCGCCTCGATGTCCTTGACGTCGGTGCCCATGTCGACGAACGCCTGGCGGGCCCGGTCCCGCATGGTCCTGCGGTCGAGAACGCCGAGCCGTCCGAGGAGGCCGGGTCTGAGCAGCTCCCGCCCGGCGAAGACGTTCTCGGCCGAGCCGAGTTCCGGAGCGAGGGCGAGGTCCTGGTAGACGGTCTCGATGCCCATGTCGTGGGCGCTCTCCGGCGAGCTGAAGGTCACCCGCTCACCGTCCAGCAGGATCTCCCCCGCGTCCGGGCCGAGCGCACCTGAGAGGATCTTGACCAGGGTGCTCTTGCCGGCTCCGTTGTCCCCGATCAGGGCCGTCACCTCACCGCGGGCGACGGCGAAGTCGACTCCCCGGAGCACCTCCACGTGCCCGTAGCTCTTGCCGATGCCGCGGGCCTGGAGTAGCGGGTCCGCCATCTGTGATCTCACCGACCTTTCCTTCGGTCCGGGGCCGCGGACCGACCTCCGCTCCCCTCGGCGGGGCGGCGGTCGCGCCGCGCCGACCCGGTCGCCGCCGGCGGGTCGCCGAGCCGGCGGGGAGGGCCGGCGTGTGCGCCGGCCCACATCGAGTGGCTTGGCGCGAAATCTACGAGCCGCCGGATCCGAAGGACAACGCCGAATGATCCTCTACCTTCCACAGGACTATCCTGTGCGTCCTCGAAAAGCCCTGTGGCGTAAGGGCTGCCGCGCCCCCGGTCAGTCCCGCGGGCCGAGGATCCGGGCGTGCGGGCCGTCCTGCGCGAGACGGTGCAGGTGGGCGCGCGCGAGCCGGATGAACTCGGCGGTCGCCGCCGACAGGCGCGCGCCGCGCCGCTGGATCACCGCGATCTCGTCGTGCAGCGGCTCCTCCAGCGAAGCGCTGTGGAGGCCGGGATCGAGCGTGCGCAGGACGGTGCTCGCCGCGATGGTGTCGCCGAGCCCCCTCCGGACGAGCTCCAGCGCGCCCTCCACCCGCTCGACCTCGACGTACGGCGCCATGGTCAACCCGCGCGTCTGCATCCGCGTCGCGAGCTGGCGCCGGGTCGGGTCCACCGCGGCCCATGCGGCGTCGTAGAGGATCAACCGCTCCCGGGCCAGCCGTTCCAGCGGCACCGGACCGCCCGCCCGCCGCGGGTCGGCGCTGACGTAGCGCACCTCGTCCCGCAGGATCGAGTCGACGGTCAGGCTCTCGTCGTCGACCGGCAGGACGACCAGTCCCGCCTCCAGCCGCCCGGCCCGGACGGCGTCGGCGACCTCGGCGCTGTTCTGCCCCGGGAGACGGAGGCGCACCCGCGGATGCTCCCTCAGGAAGGTCTCGACCAGGGGACCCACCAGGTAGTAGTCCGCGTTGCGGAACAGGCCGAAGCTCGCGAGCCCGCCCCTGAGGCCGCGGACGTCGGCCACCGCCCGCTCCGCCTCCTCGGCCGCCCGCAGGGTCGCGCGGGCCTGGGGCAGCAGCGCCCGGCCCGCGGCGGTGAGCTGCAGCACGCGCCCGCGCTCGAACAGGGCCGTGCCCACATGCCGCTCCAGGCGCCGGATCTGCTCCGAGACCGACGGCGTCGCCAGGCGCAGCCGCTCGGCCGCGGCGGAGAACGAGCCCGCTTCCACCGCGGAGACGAAGTACAGCAACTGGATCAGCGTCATTAAGGAATTGCCTTCCGCTTCCTAAGGAAAGAGAGGCTACCCCTTCGCAAAGCAGGTCGGCTAACCTCGCGGCAACCGGGCAGTCGCGTGCGGCGGCCGTGCTCGGCTCGGCGTCCCCGCCCCCCGCTCCTCGCCTGGACCACCGGGGCCGACCACGCCCTTCGACCCGCCCCGGCTTCGCGCGAGGGCCGTCCGCCCCGCGTGAAAGTCCGGCCCATGACGGGCGGGCCGCCAGCCTTCCCCTCCGAACCTCTCGTTTAAGGAGTTCCACCGTGCGTGTTCCCGCCGGCGACGTGACCCTGATCAAGAAGCCGCTGAAGGTCGCCTCCAGCGCCGTCGACCCGCAGGTCCGCGACCGGGTGAGCGAGATGCTGTCGACGATCGAGAGGGACGGCATGGACGCCGTCCGCCGGTACTCCCGCGAACTGGACGACTGGGACCCCGAATCCTTCGAGGTCACCGCCGACGAGGCCCGGGCGAGGGCCGACCTCGACCCGAAGCTGCGGGAGAGCATCGACTTCGGCATCGAGCAGGTCGCCGGGTTCGCGGCCCGCCAGCTCGCCACCCTCACCGACTTCGAGGCCGAGACGCTGCCCGGGGTGGTTCTCGGGCAGCGGCAGATCCCGCTCGCCCACGTCGGCGCCTACGCGCCCGCCGGGCGGGTCCCGATGCTGGCCAGCCCGTTCATGACGGTGAAGGTTCCCAAGGTCGCCGGAGTGGACCGTGTGATCGCGTGCACCCCGCCGCGCGCCGGCCGCGGCGTGCACGCGCCGACGCTGTACAGCCTCACCGCGTCCGGCGCGGACGCCGTCTACTGCCTCGGCGGGGTCCAGGCCGTCGCGGCGATGGCGTTCGGCCTGCTGGACGGCGCCGGCCCGGTGGACAAGCTCGTCGGCCCCGGCAACGCCTTCGTCGCCGAGGCCAAGCGGCAGCTGTACGGCCAGGTCGGCATCGACATGATCGCCGGACCGTCCGAGGTCGCGGTGATCGCCGACGACTCGGCCGACCCCGAACTGGTCGCCGCGGACCTGCTCGGCCAGGCCGAGCACGGCCCGACCTCGCCCGCCGCCCTGATCACGACCAGCCGCGCCATGGCGGAGGCGGTCGTCGCCGAGATCGACCGCCAGCTCGTCGACCTGGAGAAGGCCGGAGGGGCGGAGGTTCCGGGCGCGGCCTGGCGCGACTACGGCTTCGTGCTGCTCGCCGCCGACCACGAGGACGCCGTCCGGCTGAGCGACCTCCTCGCGGCCGAGCATCTGGAGGTGCACACCGACCGCGACGACTGGTACCTGAAGAACCTGCGCAACTACGGTTCGCTGTTCGTCGGGCAGCGCGCGACCGTCGCCTTCAGCGACAAGGTGATCGGCACGAACCACGTGCTCCCCACCGCCGGCGCGGGCCGCTACACGGGCGGCCTGTCCGTCGCGTCCTTCCTGAAGACGGTGACCTGGCAGCGGATCGACACCGACGAGGGGGTCCGCACGGTCGCGCCGCACGTCGTCACCATCTCGCAGGCCGACCTCATGCCCGCGCACGAGGCCACCGCCGCCAAGCGGCTGGAGCGCCTGCCCCGCGACTGAGGCCGCCGCAGGCCCGGACGAGGCCGGATCCACATGGAGGGGTGGTTCTGCACCGGGCAGAACCACCCCGCCTGGCCGGACGGGGAAGAGCTGCGGCGCCCGTTCGGGTTCCGTCCGGTCAGCGGGCGGCCGTGGGGGCGAGGCCGAGAGCGGTGAGGGCGCGCGTTCCCTGGACGGCGTGGTCGCCGCCCGCGAGCAGCAGGGTGCGGGCCGACTGGTAGCGGCAGCCCGCGGCGTCGAAGGCGTCCACCGTGGCGAGCAACCGCTCCCGGGCGCCGTCGAGGAGCGCCCCGGCGCGTTCCACGATCGCCCCGGCGACCGGGTCACCGGCGGTGATCTCGCGGGCGTCGGCCAGGCGTTCGCGTGCGTCGGGTCCTCCCGCGAGGACCGTGGCCTCCGCGCGCAGGGCCACGTACCAGTGGAGCCAGATCCAGGTGACCCACCTCCACACCTCGCCGGGGCCGGGAGCCAGCCGCTCCATCGCCTCCGGCGCCTGCCCGTTGTGGAGCAGCAGCATCGCGTCGAACACCGCGCCGTGGCCATGGGTCCGGTTCGGTGACGTGCCGAACCGCCCCAGGATCGTGTTCCACTCGTTCCGGGCGTCCTGATCTCCGCGGAGGCCGTGGATCATCGCGACGGCGGTCACCGCCGGTTCGAGCTCCGGCCACATGGGGCTGCCGCTCCGCCGCCACCCGTCCAGGAACCGGACGGCGCCGGTGAGCACGCCCTCGGCGTCGCCCGCCAGCGCGTCGGCGACCAGCTGCCAGCTCGTCGCGCGGTGTCCCACCTCGGCGAGCGACGGGTGATCCGCGAGGAGTCTCGCCCAGTGCCGGGCGTCGGGCAGGTCCCCGACACCGATGCCGGTCTGGGCGGCCTCGCCGAGGGCCTGGACGAGCTCGTGGGCGACAGCGGGCGTGGTCGGCGCGGACGACAGGAGGGTGACGCGGCGGCGGGCCGTGGCCGCGGCGGCGAACGCGTCGCCGACCCAGCTCTGGACGGCGGAGAGCGCGTCGAGCGCGGCGGACTCGGCGGACGGGACGCCGGTGCGGTGGGCGAGCCCGACCGCGTCCTCGGCGCGCGCGAGCGTCCGCGCGACGGCGTCGTCGTGCGGGTCCTGGTCGGCGCCGAACGCGTCGGCGACCGACGCGGCCTCGGCCAGCGCGACGGCCGCCCGCGCGACGGGGTCGTCTCCGGCGTGCTCGCGCGCCTCGGCGATCAGCGCGAGCGTCTCCTCCGGGGGCGGCGTCCGGACGAACGTGCCCGAGAAGCGGAACACGGTGGTCGCGGCGGTCGCCAGGTCGGCGGCGGCGCGGGCGGTGTCGCCGGACCGGCGGGCGGCGTCCGCGGCGGCCCGGTGCAGCCGGTACATGTCGTCTCCGTGCATGCGGCACCCGGCGACGGCGGCGGCGTGCCGGAGCGCCGCCGCAGCCCCGGCCGGTTCCCCGGCCAGCGCGGCGGCCTGCTCGTACCGCTGCTGGGACTCCCCGACCAGGTTGCGGGTGAAGGCGAGTTCCGCCAGGCGGAGCGCGAGATCGTGCGCGTCCGCGCGGTGGTCCGGCTGTTCGGCCGCCCAGGCGAGGGCGGAGCGGAGGTCGTCGGCGGCGGCGTCGAAGCGGGGCCGCCAGTCCGTTCCGGCGGCGCCGGTGAGGCTCGCGGCCGTCGCCAGGCACCAGCGGAGGTGCCGGGCGCGGACGCCGTCCAGCTCACCGGCTTCGGTGAGCCGCTCGACCCCGTACTGGCGGATCGTCTCCAGCGCCCGGTACTCGGTCGCACCCGCGGACGCCCGCACCAGCAGCAGGCTCTGTTCCGCCAGGCGGGCCAGCCCTTCGACCACCACCCCCTGCTCGGCCCCGGCCACTTCCGCCGCCGCCGCGGCGGTGAACGGCGCGACGAACACCGACACCCGGCGCAGGAGCTCCCGGTCGGCCGGTTCGAGCAGGGTGTGGCTCCAGTCCACCGCCGCCCGCACCGAGCGGTGCCGGTCGTCGGCGCGGGGGCCGCCGGCGAGCGTCCGCAGGGGGTGGGACAGGGCCGCGGTGAGACCGTCCAGCCCGAGCGTGGGGTACCGGGCGGCGGCCAGCTCGATCGACAGCGCCATGCCGTCGAGCCGCTCGCAGATCGAGCGGATGTGCTCGTGCAGCGGAGGATCCAGTGGCCAGCCGATCGCCGTCGCCCGCTCCTTGAACAGCGCGACCGCGTCCGACTCCCCGTCGGACAGCGACAGCGGCGGGACGGCGTACACCCGCTCGAACGGCACCATCAACCGGGCCCGGCTCGTCGCCAGCACCGTCACCTGGGGGCACGCCGCGAGCAGCCGCTCCAGGAACAGCGCCACGCCGTCCCGCACCTGCTCGCAGTTGTCCAGGACGAGCAGGGCGCGCCGGTCGGCCAGCGCGGCGGCCACCGACTCGGTCATGCCGCGGCCGGGCTGCTCGCCGAGACCGAGGGCGCCGGCGACCGCGTCCGCGACCATGCCCGGGTCGGTGACGGGCACCAGATCGACGAACCAGACCCCGTCCGCGAACGCGCCCGCGGCATCCGCCGCGACGGCCAGTGCGAGCCGGGTCTTGCCCACGCCTCCCGGTCCCACCGCGGTCACCTGCCGATCCTTCCCGATCACCTCGGCCAGCTCGGCGCGCTCGCTCGCCCGCCCGACGAACGAGGTGAGCGGGGCCGGCAGGACGGGCGCCGGCCGCGACGCGCCGGCGGCGCGGCCGCCCGCGGCGGCCCGCCCGGCGAGCGCCCGCCGGTCCGGGACGTCCAGCTTCCGCAGCAGGGCGGAGACGTGGCTCTCGGCGGTGCGGACGGAGATGAACAGCCGCGCCGCGATCTCGGCGTTGCTGAGATGCTCCCCGACCAGCTCCAGCACCTCGGCTTCCCGGGGCGAGATATCCACTGTCGCTACCACTGTCCCATTCTGTCGCAAGCGCCCCGCTCCCCGTTCCGTGCCCGCGTTGCGTGAGGGCGGGTGCGTAGGCGGGTGCGTAGGGGCGGGTGCGTAGCCGGTTCCGTAGTCGCCACGGATGTGGCCGGGGCGGCCTCGGCGCGAGGCTGTGTGCAGTTGAACAGCGGGTCGACGCGGCCCCCGACTCCAGGAGTGACCATGAACGGCTCCCCCGTCCGCGGGATCAGGACCGTGCTGCATCCCGTGAGCGACCTGACCAAGGCCAAGGCGGTGTACACCGCCCTTCTCGGCCAGGCCCCGCAGACGGACTCGTCCTACTACGTCGGATTCGAGGTCGGGGGCCAGCACATCGGGCTGGTCCCGGACGGCGGCCCGCAGGGCATGACCTCGCCGGTGGCCTACTGGCACGTGCCGGACATCGAGGCGAAGCTCGCCGAGCTGACCGCCGCCGGCGCGGCCGTGAAGGAGGCCGCGCACGACGTCGGCGCCGGACGGCTGGTCGCCACCGTCACCGACCAGGACGGCAACGTCCTCGGGCTGATCCAGGACCGCTGAGCACGACCGTCGCCACCGGACGAGAACCACCTAACGAGAAAGAAGCATCATGATCTCCTTCGCATCCGTCACCCTGGAAGTCTTCGACCCCGCGGCCGCGGAGGCCTTCTACGAGGCCTTCGGCATCGCCGACCGCGTGAACGTCCGCGCCTCGGACGAGCCGGCCACGGGATTCCGCGGCTTCGCGCTGTCGCTCGTCGCGTCCCAGCCCGGCAACGTCGACGCCCTCATCGGCGCCGCCGTCGACGCCGGCGCCACGACGCTGAAGCCCGCCACGAAGTCCTTCTGGGGCTACGGCGGCGTCGTCCAGGCCCCGGACGGGACGATCTGCAAGGTCGCGTCCTCCAAGAAGAAGGACTCCGCGCCCCCCGCCCGGGAGTTCGACCAGATCGCGTTGCTGCTGGGGGTCGCGGACGTCAAGGCGAGCAAGCGGTTCTACGTCGACCGCGGTCTGGCCGTCGCCAAGAGCTTCGGGGGCAAGTACGCCGAGTTCGACACCCCGTCCTCGGCCGTCACGCTGGCGCTCTACCCGCTCCGCGCCCTGGCCAAGGACATCGGAGTCCCCCAGGACGGCACCGGCTCGCACCGGCTCGTGCTCGCCGGCGGCGACGAGGCCTTCACCGACCCGGACGGCTTCGCCTGGGAGGCCGCGCCCGCCCGGACCCTGGCCTGAAGCCGCGTGGACCTCGCCGCTCCGCCCAGGCTCGGGCGGAGCCGAGGCCGGCCAGGCCCGGCGCCTCGGTGGCGGTGCTGCCGGAGCACCGTACAGCGAGCCTAGAAGCCGTCGTGAGGCTCCTGGAGAGGCAGTCGCAGCGTGAAGCGAGTGCCGGGCGAGTGGTCGGCGATGTGCAGGCTCCCGTCGTGGGCCTGGGCGATCTGGCGGGCTATGGGCAGGCCCAGTCCGCTGCCCTCGGGATCGAACCGGCGGGCGTCGGCGCGCCGGAAGAAGCGGCGGAAGACGCTCTCGCGCTCGTCGGCGGGGATGCCGGGCCCGTCGTCGGTGACGTTCAGGACCGCCTCCCCTCGCTCGCGGGCGACCGTCACCTCGATGCGGCTCCGGGCGTGGCGTTCGGCGTTGTCGAGCAGGTTGTTCAGCAGGCGTGTCAGCCGGACGGGCGAGACGTCCACGATGACGCCCGGCTCGGCGTCGACGGTGACCCGCACGCCCGGCGTCCGGTGTGCTTCGTCTCGGCGGTCCACTTCGGCCCGCACCAGGCGCGCAAGGTCGACCGACCTGGTGTCCAGCGGGGTGCGGGCCTCCAGCCGGGCCAGCTCCAGCAGGTCGGCGACGATGTCGCCGATGCGTTCGGCGTCGTGCAGCGCGGCGTCCAGGACCAGGCGGGAGTCGGCCTCGGGGTCGCTCAGCGCGACCTCCAGGCGGGTTCGCAGGCCGGAGACGGGGCCGCGCAGGTCATGCGAGGTGTCGGCGATGGCCTGCTGCTGGATCTCCAGGGCCCGGCGCGCCGCCTCCGCGGCGTGGCGCTCTCGCGCCTGGGCGCGCCGCAGCCGCTGGTTGACCTCCTGCAGCTCACGGGCCCGCGTGAACAACTCGGCCTCCACCGCCTGCGTTCCCGCCGCCAGCGCCTGCCGTACCGGCTCGGCACCGGCGTCGGCCTCACGCAGTCGCTGGACGAACCCGGTGACGTCCTCCACCTGGTTGACCACCCACGCCACCCGCCCGTCCGGCCCGAACAGCGGCGTGTTCACGATGGTCCAGTGACGCTCCTGGAACACCCCCGACCCCGCCGGTTCCTCGACGTCGTAGCGCTGCAGGCCCATCCGGTCGGCCTCGCCCTCGTTCACCACCCGTTCCAGCGAGTCCTTCAGCCGGCGGGCGCTGTCCCCCTCCGGCCCGCCGGGGAACACGTGGAACACGTACCGGCCGATCAACTGCTCGCGCGACCGCCCCGACGCCCGCTCGTACGCGCAGTTGACCGTCACGTACTCCCACTCCCGCGACAGGATCGAGCACGCTACGGGCAACGCCTGGAACAGCGCCGAGAAGTCCACATCGGCCATCTCCCACACATACGTCTCAAACCAGTATTTAGCACTCAATAGAGGGTCAATTTGCCTCTAACACCGGTTGGGGAGAATCCAGGTCGCCTCCCACACGCCTCAAAGCCGCGGCGCCGAGCGACTCGCCGTCTGAGCGCTTCAGGGCGGTGAACTGCGGGAATTCCTGGAGTCATAGGGAGGAAGCGATGGGCCGTGACCGAGTGAGGCCCTGACTCATGGCGATCGGGCGGAGCGACGGCCACGTCCCGCTGCGCGACTACGCGGTGATCGGGGACGGGCGCAGCGCCGCGCTGGTCGCCGTCGACGGGTCGGTGGACTGGCTGGGGCTGCCGTACCTGGACTCCCCCTCGGTGTTCGCCGCCGTCCTGGATCCCGTGCGAGGCGGCCGTTTCCTGCTGGAGCCGGAGGAACCGTTCACAGTCGTCCGGCGGTACCTTCCAGGCACCAACGTGCTGGAGACCACGTTCACCACCGGCCGCGGCAGTGTGCGGGTCACCGACTCCATGACGCTGGAAGGCGGCGAAACGCTGGGGCCGATGCGGGAGTTGCAACGGCGCCTCGACGGCGTGACCGGCGTCGTGCCGTTGCGGTGGAGCGTGCAGCCGCGGTTCGGTTACGGTGCCCGCCGTCCGCGGATCACACGGCGCGCCGGTGTTCCGGTGGTGGTGGCCGGCGGGGACGCGCTCGCGGTCTGCGCCTGGGACGCGGGCGAGCCGGTGTGCTCCGACCGGGCGATCAGTGGCCGCCTCGAACTGGCGGCGGGGCGGCAGGCCCTGGTGACGATGCCGTTCGCGCACCAGGAACCGCTCGTCCTGCCGACCCGGTCCGAATGCGACGCCCGTATGGAGCACACCATCGCGGCCTGGCGCGGCTGGACGCGGGAACGTTCGTACGAAGGCATGTGGCGGGACGCCGTGCTGCGCAGCGCGCTGGCGCTCAAGCTCCTGATCTTCGCTCCCTCGGGGGCGATCGCGGCCGCGGTCACCTCCTCGCTGCCGGAGCAGGTCGGAGGCGGACGCAACTGGGACTACCGCTTCTCCTGGGTCCGCGACTCGGTGTTCACCCTCGACGCGCTTCTCCGGCTGGGGTGCCCCGCCGAGGCGGACGCCTACTTCTGGTGGCTCATGCACGCCACCCAGCTCACACATCCGCGGCTGCGGGTGCTCTACCGCCTGGACGGGGGCGGCCACGCCCCGGAACGGACGCTCCCCCTGGCGGGCTACCGGGGCTCCAGGCCGGTTCGGATCGGCAACGCGGCGGGCGCCCAAGTCCAGCTGGACACCTACGGTGAGCTGCTGCAGACCGGCTGGCTGTACGCAGGCGCCGCCGGACGGCTGGACGCGGACCTCGCCCGGCGCCTGGCCGAGCTGGCCGACTTCGTCTGCGCCGCCTGGCGGCGTCCCGACTCGGGGATCTGGGAGGTCCGCAGCGAGCCCCTGCACTTCACGCACTCGAAGATGATGTGCTGGGTCGCGCTCGACCGGGCCGTCGACCTGAGCGAGCGCGGACTGATCCAGGACCGCGGTTCGGCCCGCTGGCGCCTCGCCCGCACCCAGGTGCGCGACTTCGTCGAGACGCGTTGCTTCTCGCCCCGCCGCCGCTGCTACACGCGCTCCGCCGATAGTTCGGAGCTGGACGCCGCCGTGCTGCTCGGTCTCCTCCACGGCTACGCACCGCCCGACGATCCGCGCATGCGCGCCACGGTCGACGCCGTGGGCCGCGAGCTGCGGCACGGACCGTTCGTCGACCGGTACTCCGGCGAGGACGGGTTGAGCGGTACCGAAGGCGCGTTCCTCGCGTGCTCGTTCTGGCTGGCCGAGTGCCTCGCCCGAACCGGGCGCCTCGACCAGGCCGTCGCCCTCATGGACGACCTGGTCGGCCTGGCCAACGATGTCGGCCTCTACGGCGAGGAGATCGATCCGGACACTGGCGCCTTCCTCGGGAACCTGCCCCAGGGCCTGAGCCACCTGGCGTTGATCAACGCCGCGTGCGCCATCGGCTCGGTCGCCGGGGAGGCGGTCGGGTGAGCGCCTGGGGAACCGCCGCGGGCGCCTTCGTCGCCACCCTGGTCCTGACCACCGTCCTGCGGGCCGCCAGCGAGTTCAAGCTCACCCGCGCGGACCTGCCGTTCCTGCTCGGCACCGCCCTGACCGCCAACCGGGCCCGCGCCAAGGCGATCGGCTACCTCCTGCACTTCGTCAGCGGCGAGGTGTTCGCGTTCGTCTACTACGCCGTCTTCCTCGCCATCGGCCACGCCGGCTGGGGGCTCGGGGCTCTCTTCGGTCTGGTGCACGGGATGTTCGCCGGCACCGCGCTGGTCAACATCCTGCTGCCGCTGGTCCACCCCCGAATGGGCAGCCCGTTGACCAGCGCCCCCAAGGTCGCCCTCCTGGAACCCCCCGGGTTCCTGATGCTCAACTACGGACCCAGCACACCACTGGTCACCGTCCTCGCCCACGTCGGCTACGGAGCCATAGTCGGAGGCTTCACCTCCCTCACCCCCCACGGATGACCCGCCCATCACCCGTACCGTTCGCGGAGCTTTGCTTCAAAAGAAGGTTCAGGGCCGGAACCTTCCAGATCCGGCCCTTCGATGTGTCGTGGTCAGCGCCGTCCCTTCTGCCCGAGGGGCGGCACGGTCGTGGTGTGCGTCCGGTCAGGGGGCCGGAACGGGCTCGCCGGTGGGTTCGGCGCACAGCCCGAGACCAGCCGGAGGCTTGTCGCCCCGCTTGCCCTCCAGCGAAGTGAAGATGTCCGGGATCCAGCTGCCGTTAGGAAGTTGATCCCACACACGGACCGCGTAGTTGGGGCGACCATCGCCAGGCAAGGTGACGGGCTCTCCGTCGCGGATCTGGCAGACGACCTCGACGGTGTCGCCCTCGCGGTAGACCGCCCTCTTCTTGGCATGCGGGCTGGACATGCTCGGGTACCTGTAGGCGTAGGTCTCTCCGGCGGGGACGCGGATGATCGTCGCCACGCGGGAGTGCGAACCGATGCCGTCGCCGCCGCGATGGGCGATGGCCGACAGCGCGAACGGGACGAGGGGCGACGCGCCGATGGCGCCGGCGAAGCCGATCCAGGCCACCACGACCGCCGTGTTGTGGACGGGTGCTCCGAGCCGGAACCACAAGAGCCTGCGCGGCAGCCCGCGCCATCCGGGCTGCCGCGACCGGTCGCCAGAAAGCGAGGGCTCCGCGGGCGCCCCCTGCTGGAGGGCCGGGTCGTCGAGCCGCTCCGAGCCGGGCGCGCTCTGCTGCGGCGCCCCGTCCTCCGGCGGCGGAGCGGCGCGCCTGTGGTGCCGGTTGGGGCTGGTGCCAGAGCCGGTCCGTGTGCCTCTCCCGCGCGTGCGGCCGTGGCGGCCGCGATCGCCGGACGATGGATCGAAGCTGTGTTCAGACAATGGATAAGTCCTTGTACTGAGAGGCGTGGCCGACCGGAAGGGGTGCGCGTCCTCGCGGAGCCGGCGAGGGCCGTCCACAGGCTTCGGCGAAAAACGACGATCTGCCGGGGGACGTCCGGTCTGTCACGACGCATGAGTTTGTTCGGGACGTGGCTTTCGACCTACTCCCTGACGGGGGTTCATGCGGTCGTCGCGGGCCGCCGCTCGGGCGGTTGACTCAAGCCGTAGCGGGGTCCTGCCTCTCTCCCTCGTCGTGACCTTATGGGTGCAGATCCTAACCATGCGCCCAGGACACGGCGCAGACGCTTCTGGACACCGGACCAACGCTCGGGGGGGGGCGAATAGTTCTCCCTAGCCCGCCAATAGCCCGACCGGGCTATATGGACGGCGACCTGGAATCCCGTTCTAATATCGGCGTGGAGGGAGGCGCCGATCTGCTGAGCAGGGGAAATGGCCGCCATGATGCAAATCCGGTCAACGCCCGACGAAGCAGAAGCGTCGAAGGGGGGCTTCGGACCGGACCGAGTGTGATGTTCGTTACATTCGCCGGGCGGACCGAGTTGACAGCTTCTCGTGACACACCAGCAGGGGCCACAGGATGCGGATCCACACATCCAGGGCGATCGGGGTTGCCGGACCGCCGCGCCGCCCTGGCACGGCACCCCTCACGCGCGCAGCCGAGCGAACTGGACTTTTCGATCTTCCTTTGGGGGGGCGGCAAGCGCTCGGAACCGGAGCCGGTCCCCACCTAGGCCGCCCTGAGGCCGACCACCCCACCCGGTCGGTCAGAGCCCAGAGTCAGCACCCCCGAGAACCGGGAAGGGGCGACCGCCGTCCGCTTCTCGGCCCGAAGAGCAGAATGTCCGATTTCCAACAAACGGTTGTTATGTGACATTCATCCGCAGTACCGGACGGTACAAGGAAGCGAGGTACAGCGATGTGGCCATTGGGCTACCATCTCGAACCGAATATTTATGGTCGCCCTTTATAGCCAAAGCCAGTGAGCCATAATGAGGGCTAGGCGGAGCCGACCTCTGACCGGATCCGGACTATAACCCTGAAAGACAAGGAGGTGTTGCGCGGATGACAACTTCTCCAGGAAGTTCGGCAACTTTGCACGGATCGTCTGGCGACATATCACGGTTATGCTGACTGACGCACTCGCAGAACTTCGCAATGAGATGGATAACGGTCATAACGACATGAGTCCACCCGTGTTCAGCGAAGCCCGATCTTCTGCCCCCTTGGCCGCGTACTCAATTCCTGCAAAGGGCTCGCGCGTACCTCCAGATGCCCGCGACCCTTGTGGCAGGTCACGTTCCGTCCCGCAGCGTGAGCAGCACGCAGTCAGATCGCCCCACCACCTTCCTGATCGGACACTCCATGTGCGCACCGACGCTTGACTCGCCCCCTGGACCTACAGCCGAGCGACCACTCCCGCCACCCGTCCGGGACCGCGCCGTCATCGCACTGCACACGACCATCGTCGCGCTCGCCCTCTCCGGGTACGTCGGCACCGGAATCCTGACCGGCTCCTGGAGGCCCCAGCCATGGCCTTCCGGAATCATGGCCCTCTACCTCACCGGCCTCCTCGGCCTCATCGGCTACGCGGTGTGGCAGGGGGTGACAGGACGAGCCACCATAGACACCGAGTCGTTGGCCGCCATCAAAAGCAGATGCGTCGAAGAAGCCGCCCGCCGTCCTGGCCCCGCCTCCGCAGTGGCGATGCGTTCGGTCCTTCCCCATCCATGCACGGGGTACGTCTACACCGCCGTCACGGCGGAACTCCTCGCGTCCGATTCCCCGGGCCAAGGCCATGTGTCCCTGCGCACGACACCGGGTTGGGCGCTCACACGCCGCACGGCGTGGCATCGCGGCCTCGTCCTCACCGGCCACCCGGACGTTGGCGCGGACGCGCCCTCAGACGCGCTCGTGGGGGCGATGGGAGACCCTCGCACGCCGCGTCGAGCATTGAGCTCTCAAGGGAACTCCGGTCGCCGTCCCCAAGCCGCCACTTTCGCCGCCGGACGCGTCGACGGCCGCTGACCGTCCTCCCCCGGCCCGGCATCCGGCGGGCCATGTTCGGTGGGTTGTTCAGTGGTGCCAGGGGAGGCGGATCGGCTCGGTGGGGGTGCGGCCCGCCAGGAGGTCGGTGAGGAGTTCCGCGAGCATGAGGGGGTAGACCGGCTCTTCCACGCTCGCCAGCTCCTCGATCCGCCACCAGCGGTGGGCGCTGACGTGCTCGCGCTCGATCCGGGTGAAGCCCGTGGTGTCGATGTCGAGGGCCCGCGTGCGGAACAGGAAGAAGTCGTCCCGGAACACGCCTCGGGCCCAGCCGAGATCGGCGTAGCCGGAGGCCAGGGCGACCTGCGGGCCGAGCTCCTCCGGGGAGACGATCAGGCCGGTCTCCTCGCGCAGCTCGCGGGCGGCGGCCACGCGCAGGGTCTCGCCCTGCTCGACGCCTCCGCCCGGAGTGATCCAGCAGTGGCCCGCCTCGGGGTCGCCGGCGGCCTTCGGCCAGCGGAACAGCAGGACGCGGTCGGTGTCGTCCACCAGCAGCACACGGGCGGAGCGCCGCCGGTAGACCTCGTCGGGCGGGGCGGTCACGTGCCCAGCACGGAGGCCAGCTTGGCCAGCTGGGCGTCGTAGATGCGCTGCAGGCCCTTGGGAGCGAACGTCCGCTCGAAGAAGCCTCCGATGCCGCCCGCTCCGTCCCAGGTGGTGGTGACGTGGACGCGCGCGCCTCCGTCGGCGGGGGTGACCGTCCACGTGGTGACCATCGAGGAGTTGGCGTCCCGCTCCACCAACCGGTCGCCCGCGGGGGCGCTCACGGTGAAGAGGCAGTCGCGCACCCGCTTGCTGGTGGCCGCCAGCTTCCAGTGCACCACCGTGCCCTCGCCCTGGCCGCCTTCCCGCACCTCGTACTCGCTGAAGTGCTCCGTCAGCATGCGGGAACGGACCCCCGTGTAGTCGCTGAGCGCTCCGAGGACCTGGTCCGGGCTCGCCTGCAACGTGCTCTCCGCGTCAACCACGACTTGTCCCATGCCGATCATCCTTTCACCGCACCGGACTGACGAGCGCATCGCCGGGCTTTCACGCCCCTTCCGAGACTACGACCCGGTACCGCCCGGTGCTCCGGATCCGGCCACCGGAGGGTGGGGACAAGGGCCGTTCGCCGTGGTTCCCTACGACTATCCCGGCAACCGGACGCGGACCGGCGCACGTCTTGGAGAGTCGCGTGGACACGAGCACATCTCGGACTCCGGAAACCTCGGTGGACGCCGTTCAGCGAAGAGCCAGAATCGCCGGTGTCTGGTTCATCCTCACCTTCGTCCTGTCGATCCCGGCGGTGCTGCTGTACGACCCGGTCCTCAACGACGCGGACTACATCGTGGGAGCAGGCGCGGACACGCAGGTGCGGGTCGGAGCACTCCTGGAGATCCTGACCGCCGTCGCGAACATCGCGACGGCGGTCGTGCTGTTCCCGATCCTGAAGCGGCAGAGCGAGAGCGTCTCCCTCGGCTACGTCGGCTCGCGGATCCTCGAATCGACCGTCATCGTGGTGGGGGTCGTCTGCGTGCTCGCCGTCGTGGCGTTGCGGCAGGACCTGTCGGGCGGAGGCGGCGCCGACGCCGCTCTGGTCGGCCGGTCACTGGTGACGTTGAAGGATCAGACGTTCCTGCTCGGCCCCGCCTTCTGCGCGGGCTTCGGCAACGGACTGCTGCTGGGCCACCTGATGTACCGGTCGGGCCTGGTGCCGCGCCCCATGGCGCTCATCGGGCTCATCGGGGGCCCCATCGCCTGCGCCACCGCGACCGCCGTCCTGTTCGGCGCCTACGAGCAGCAGTCCCCTGTGAACTTCCTGTTCACGGCGCCGGAGATCGTCTGGGAAGCGTCACTGGGGATCTGGCTCGTCACCAAGGGATTCCGCCCCTGCCCCCTCATCAATTGAGGTGGGACATCCTCGTATTCGCCATTAGTCAGAGCCTTCTCCCGCCATTGCGGGCGGCGTTCGCGCTCGCCGCTCGCAGAAGACGTCCCCGCGCCGCGAAGCACGTTCGGCGGTCAGTTCTGGGCGAGAATGGCGCCGAGGCGGTCGACGGTGGCCCGGGACTGCAGGTGCAGGTCGGCGACGTCCAGTCCCTCGTCGCCCAGCACGACGAGCAGTCCTGTGCGCTGGACGGCGTAGACCACGATGTGACCGCTCTGGCAGCGGGTCACCACCTCGCGCAGCTCGCCCATGCCGACCTCGTTCCCCGCGCTTCGGCCGAGGCCCAGCGAGGCGGCGGCGAGCGCCGCCAGGACGTCGGGCCGGACCTCGTCGGTGTCGGAGGCCACCAGCATCCCGTCGACCGACGCCACGGCGGCGTCCGTGACGCCCACGACCTGGCCACGGAGTGCCTGCAGTTCCGCCAGCACGGCTTCGCGCATACCCGTTCCCCCCAATTCGCCCCGAGACGGAGACGCGGTCAGACGCTGAGTTCGGCTTCGATGCGCCGCAGGTGGTGCCTGGCGAGCGCCAGGTTGGCGCGTTCCCGGTTGAGAGCGAGGTAGAGGAACAGGCGACCGTGGCCTCGCCCGAGGACGCGGATCAGATTGTACTGCCGGTTCAAGGTGATCAGGATGTCCTCGACGGAGTCGTCGATGGCCAGCGATTCCAGGGTCCGGACCTCGGCGCGCACGACCTCCGTGCTGCCGGCGGCCGCGATCTCCAGGTCGAGATCGGGGCCGCCTCCGAGCGACCCGAGGGACATGCCGCTGTCATAGTCGACCAGGGCCGCGCCCATAGCGCCCTCGATCGCCATGGCTTCCTTGAGCGCCGTTTCGATGTTCATACCACTCCCGACGAATTGCTTATTTCGGACGCTAATATATCCCGCGAACGGGCTTCCACAACCGGGAAGCCTCGGATTACGCCGAAGCGGCGCCGTGGCCACACTCAAAGGGGCATCAGAGAAGGCGAGAAGGGACAGATGGCATCAGAAGCGCAGCTTCCGGCAGAACGTGGGCGTGACCACGCGGGCGTGCTGATCTCGGCACTGACCCGGCGCGGCCGGCAGCGGTTCACCGGGACCCTGCGGATGGACGGGTCCCCGGGAGGCTCGGTGAGCATGCGCGACGGCCTGGTGGTGGCCGCCTCCACCCCTGCCGCGCCGGGACCCGAGCCGCTGCTGCTGCGGTCGGGGCGGATCAGCGAAGCCGACTGGACCGCCGCCTTCACCGCCGGCGCCCCCGAGGGCCGGCTGGAGCGCGAACTGGTGGTGCGCGGGCTCCTCGGCGACGCCGGCGTGCAGGTCATCACCCGCGCCGCGGTCGCCGACGCGCTGTTCGCCATGGCCCTGTGCGGGGTCCGCACCTGCACCGCCGACCCCGACGACGCCGTCCCGCTGCTCGCGTCCGATCCCGGCCTGGACGCCGAACGGGCCACCCGCGAGATCCGCCGCCGGCTCGACCTCGCCCAGTCCTGGGCCGTGCTCGGCCTGACCGTGCGGTCGAGGCCGCGGAGCGGCCGGCCCCCGGGGTCCGTGCCCGTCAACGCCCAGCGGCGGGAACTGCTCGCCAAGATCAACGGCCGCCGGACGCCCCGCGACATCGCCTTCGCCCTCGGACGCGGCCTCTTCCCGGTCATGAGCGACCTCGCCACCCTCATCGCCGACGGGCTGGCCACCTTCGAACCGCCCCTCATCGAACGGACCGAGGCCGTCCTTCCTCCGGCGCCGCGGAGCGAGCCCGTCGCCCGGACGCCGGAACCCCCGGGCGAAGGCATCCGATCGCGGACGGCCGCGCCTCCCCCGCCCCCGAACGCTCCCTCCGGGGAGCCGGCCGGGCTGCCTCGGCGCAGGCACCGGAGCACCGGCCACGAACCGCGATTCCAGCGGAAGCCGCCCGCCTGACTCCGCGCCTTTTCCGGCGACGCCGCCTCGCGCAATGCCGGGAAAAAGAAGTCAACCCGATCATCCGGCCGAACTTGGCCACCGTGTCCCGGTCGGGCTAGTCTTGCTCCGGCAATAACTTGATCTTGGGTGGAGGTCGTACGTGGCCGAGGATGGCCTGTCCCCGGAAATCGATCTCACCCGACCGAGCGTCGCCCGCATGTACGACTACTACCTGCATGGAAAAGACAACTTCCAGGTGGACCGGGACGCGGCGGACCGGGTCGCGCAGGCCATGCCGGAGATCGGCGAGCTCGCCCTGGAGAACCGCTCGTTCCTGCGCCGCTCCGTGCGGTACATGGCGCGCCGGGGAATCCGGCAGTTCCTCGACATCGGCTCCGGGCTGCCGACCGTCGGCAACACGCACGAGATAGCCCATGAGATCGTCCCGGACGCCCGCGTCGTGTACGTCGACAGCGATCCTGTGGTCCTGGTGCACGGGCGCGCCCTGCTCGCCACCAACGAGTTCACCACCGTCGCGCAGGCCGACATGCGCCGGCCCGCCGAGGTCCTCGACCACGCCCGGAGCACCGGGCTGATCGACTTCTCCGCTCCGGTCGGCGTCCTGATGATCGCCATGACGCACTTCCTCACCCTGGAGGAGCGGGAGGACGTCATGGCGCCCCTGCGGGAGGCCCTCGCGCCGGGCAGCCACCTCGCCGCGACGCATGTGACGACGGAAGGGCACTCCGCGGAGGCCGTCGAGCAGATCGAGGGGGCCTACGCGGCCACTCCCACCCCCATCTATTTCCGCGACAAGTCGGACATCGAGCTCTTCTTCGACGGCTTCGAGTTCGTCGATCCCGGTCTGGTCACCATCGACGCATGGAATCCAGAAAACGACAAGACGGATGAACCGGCCGCCGAAGTCGGCAAATGGCTTTACGGGGGCGTCGGCCGCATAGGCTGACGCCGGCCCTGACGGGGCAGGCGCGGGAGTCGAGGCGTGGGGGCCCGCGGTCGCGGCGCCGCCTCTTCCATGGACCAGGTCCCGGAGCCGCCGGTGACCTGGAGGAGCGTGTGCGCCCGGAGTTCCAGCGCTTGTTCGCCGGCCGGGACCCCGAGCGTCCGCAACGGGGCGAGGGTGTCACCGAGCTGCACGAGGCCGAAGTCGCCCTCGCCTCGGAACAGCACGCGCCCCGGCGGTCCCAGATACCGCACGACTGCGGCTCGATCGCCCGCGATGAGGTTTTCGAACGGCCTGACATGGCCGGTGGGCGGCACGGCACCGCTGTCTCCCGCCGCGGAATTCACATCTGCCTGCTCCAGCGGAGTCACGTCGATGCGCCATTCGGTGCTGTCGGTTCGCACTTGGAGTACGGCTCCAGTAGGAACGGCGAATGTGCTCCGGCTCGGTCCTGAGAACCCGTCCGCCGTCCCCGGCCCGGGCGCGCCCGCGGATGCCACGGCCCTGCGGCCGTAGAGCCCGGTCAGGTCGGGGCCGCGCAGATGCACCTCGTAGAACGCTCCGTCCGGGCACGACAGGACGGCGACTCCGGGCGGTCCCTCGTATGTGAGCACCTCAGCTCCGTGACCCGTGGCCGAGCCGGCGAACGAGCGTGACCGCTCCGGTCCGCTGATGGTCACGGTCCAGGCCCCTGCCGCCTCGATGTGCAGAAAGCGGCGGGCGAGCTCTTCCTGTGCCATCCAGAGGTCGTCCAGGACGGTGGTGGCGGGCGGAGCGCCGGGCCCGCACGACACCACCGGGATCCCCCGGCCGAACTCGGTGCGCCGCAGGGAGGCCTCCAGCGCCCCGGGCCCCTCGTTGACGAACTCGGCGAGCAGCGGCTGGGGAAGCCGTCCGTTGATCTTGAGGCGTGTGGCACCGGCTCCGCGATGCGTCCGATGCCTGCCCTGATAGGCATGATCGGACGATGGAGGTTCCGAGAGGTCCGCCTCCTCTGCCGCCAGCCAGCGGTCGAGGTCGGTGGCGACCCTGCGGGGCTCCTCGACCCGCAACCACAGGGAGCGGACCGGACGTCCTCGCTGAGGGATCGTCGGACGCGACGGGCCGTCGTCCGAGGTCAGCATGACCCACAACCAGTTTCCCCATCGCAGACGCCGGGCGGGGAGTCGGATGGCGTCCCGCGTCCGCAGGAGGAGATTCACCTCCTCCCTGAACGGCGTCATAAGAGCAGATTCCTTCTCACGGCGCCGATCCGGCTCAGTGCCCTGGCGGACCGCCACGATCGCGGAGCGCGGAATCCGCAGCGCCTTCCACAGCAGCGGCCCGTCCCAGATGACGATCTCTTCTTCGCTCACCCACATCCGAGGGCGCACCAGGATGAGCCTCAGCGCCTGGATCGCCACCGTCACAGTCACGGCCGTGAGGACCGGCCACCACGAGCCGGCGATCGACTCGCTCAACGTGGCCCCCTCCTGGCGGGCGAACCACTCGGCGAGGAGAAGCGGCCCCGCCGCACCCGCCGGGACGAGGACGACCGCCGCCGCTACGGTCCTCCCCCATGACCTGGCCACCTTCACCCGGACCAGGGACCGTCCAGGCCGGGCCGTCCGCCCCCAGCGGTCCCGGCCGGCGAGGTCGCGCAGCACGGAACGGCCGCGGCGTCGCGCCTCCGCTCTGCGCGACGCGCGAGGAGGCCGCGACCAGTACACGCCCCGCAGCGCCCAGGCGATCGAGCACGCGCCGAAGCCTGCGGCGATGACGGCGAGGACTCCCGCGCCGAACACCTCGCCCCACTCCGGGGCTCCGCCGACCGCCTGGACGAAGTCCGGCGAACCGACGTCGAGGGCGGGGACGGCGTCGCCGGCGGAGACGGAACGGTCGTCATCGCCCCGCAGCTCGACCCGGTCGATGACCACGTGCCCGTCGCGACCGTCCCGGAAGGGGCCGTACCAGAGGCATCCGCCTCGCGGGCACACCTTCGTCTCCGCCGTGAAGACGCCCTGGACTCCGTCGCCTCTGGCGGCACGCCGGGTGGCCCCGATCTCGTCCACCATGGCGTTGAAGGCGAAGGTCCCGGACACCAGCACGGCGATGCCCAGGAGCAGATGGAAAACAGAGAAGGGCCCGGAACCGCCGCGCACGTAGTCCGCCGCCGCCGAGTCGACCTCGCGTCTCCCGCTCATCCCGTCCCGAGTCCCGACCGCCGTCCGGCACGAGCCGCACGGCACGCTCCCACAGTGAACGATCACATTATGCGCGGCATCGGAGGCTTACCCGACGGGTGGAGAACTGTGCCGTGGGAGCGCGGGGCCAGAGACCGCCGCACCCCTTCCTCGCACCCGGGCGCGGCGCAGAGGGTGGTGCCCGTCCCCTGCCTGGAGGCCGGTTCCATGACCAGTGTCGCCCGCTCTGGTGATCGCGAGACGTCGCCGACCCCGGAGGTGGGCCGATGAGGCTGCGTCGTCGCCGCGCCGCCGCGCCGGTCGAGGCGCCCATGGGACCGGCTTTGAGCGAGCACAAGTGGTACCGCAAGGCCGCCGAGTTGTCGGGCACCGGGACCCTCACCATGGCTCGGCGGCTGCCGACCCTGATCGGGCAGGTGATGCGGCTCGCGTGGCGGGCGAACCCTCGGGACCTGGCCGCGACCATCGCGTTCAACGTGGCCGCGGGCGTGTTCACCGCGTTCGGCCTGCTGGCCACCACCGGAGTGCTGACCGCGCTGTTCTCGGTGGGCCCGACCCCGGACCGGGTGCGGGCCGCCGCGCCGCAGCTGGCGCTGGTCGGGGCCGCGGTCACGATCCGCGCGGCGTTCGCGGCGGCGGCGCAGTGGGCGCAGGCCCGGCTGCGCCCGCAGGTCGAGCAGATCGTCGAGCAGCGGTTGTACGAGCTGACGACCGCGATCGAGCTGGCGGCGTTCGACGACGCCGAGTTCCAGGACGACCTGCACCGGGCCCGGCTGCGGGGCATGGACTCGGCCCCGTCCATGGTCGACAACGCGGTGGACCTGTTCACCGCCGCCGTCGGCGTCGCGGCGGCGGCCGGCGCGCTCGGCGTGCTGCACCCGGTGCTGCTGCCGCTGCTGCTGCTGACCGCGCTGCCCGAGGGGTGGGCGGCGGTCCGCGCGGCCCGGCTGGGATACCTGACCCAGCTGGACCTGGTGGAGGTGCGGCGGCGGAGCTGGATCATGTCGGACCTGATGACCGAGCGGCGCCACGCCGCCGAGGTCCGCTCCTTCACCGTCCGCGCCTTCCTGCTGCGCCAGTACTCCGCACTGGCCGCCCACGTCCGTCGCGTACTGCTCGACCTGGCGCGCCGGCAGACGATGTCCCAGGTCTGGGGCGATGTCCTCAAGGGTGTCGCGACCGCGCTGATGTACACAGCGCTGGGGCTGCTCCTGTGGCGGGGCGTGATGCCGCTCGCGGTGGCCGGGACGGCCGTCCTGGCGATCCGCGCCGGGCAGACGTCCCTCGTCAACCTCGTCTACGCCCTGAACCGCTGCTACGAGGACGGCCTGTACTTCAGCGACTACATGGCCTACTGCCAGGACGCCGAGCAGCGTGTCCAGCGGGCTCGCACCGGCGAACCGGGCGACATCGAGAGGCAGCTCGCTGCGCTGCGCGGGTTCCAGGACATTCATGCCGAGAAGGTGACCTTCTCCTATCCCGACAGCGACAAGCCCTCCCTGCGCGAGGTGTCGGTGCGGCTCGGCCGCGGGGAGATCGTCGCGCTGGTCGGGGAGAACGGATCGGGAAAGACGACCCTCGCCAAGATCCTCGCCGGCCTCTACGCCCCGCAGGGCGGCGTGGTCCGCTGGGACGACACCCGCGCGAGCGACCTGGATCCCGAGGCCCTGCGGCGGGCCATCGCGGTGGTCGCCCAGGACCACACCCACTGGCCGATGACCGCGGCCGACAACATCACCATGGGCGACGACCTGTCCGCCGCCGGCGTCCGGGCGAACGTCGACGAGGCCGCGGCCCACGCGGGCGCCGACCAGGTCATCGCCGCCCTCCCCCTCGGTCTCGACACCCTCCTGGACAAGCGCTTCGCCAACGGGTGCGAGCTGTCGGGCGGCCAGTGGCAGCGGCTGGCGGCCGCGCGCGGCTTCTACCGGGACGCCCCCCTGCTGATCTGCGACGAGCCCACCGCCGCGCTCGACGCCCGGGCCGAACACCACCTGTTCGACCAGATCCGCCGGCACGCCGCCCAGCACGGCCGCACCGTCCTGCTGATCACCCACCGCCTCGCGAGCGTCCGCCACGCCGACCGCATCTACGTCCTCGACGGCGGCCGCGTCACCGAGCACGGCACCCACCACGACCTCATGACCCTGAACGGCCTCTACGCCGAACTGTACGAACTACAGGCATCCGCCTACCGCCAAGGCGACGAGGAAGACGCTTTCGCCGCCAATCCGGCAGCCCCCTCCCCCCACGGCCCGGCCTTCTGACGCTTTGAGTCCACCGATTGACTTCGAGCGGGCCATCGTCTCGACGCCATGACCATATCCGGCCTTACCATGGTTGCCGGATTCGGTCAGGCGGTAAGTCGGCGGATATCGGGTCGGGCTTTCGGCGGCACCTGATCTTTTTTTATGATGTTCTTGGCTGAGGGGGTCCGTCGATCGGACGCCGGTGCTCCGTCGAGAGGCGCGACCGGCCCATGGAACGGAGAACGCCTTTTGGGTGCGCGCGTATCGCGGCTGTCGCGGATCGTTCCCCTCATCGTCGTGGGGGCACTGCTCGCCACGGCGGCGGGGCTCGGGGTGGGCGCCCTCGTCCATCCGGGTGATCTCGCGGGGTCGGCCTGGTACTCCTTCCTCGCCGGGTTCCTGCTGGCCATCGGCCTGTACGGGAGCACGCACGAGATCGATCTCAAGGCGCTCCGGCAGGACGCCCGGGGCGTGCTGGTCGCCGTCACGCTGGGCGTGGTCATCAAGGCGGTCCTGATCGCCGGCGTGATGCTGCTGGTGTTCCACGACGCCCGCTACCTGGTCCTCGGCATCGCCGTCGCGCAGATCGACCCCCTCTCGGTGGCCGCGATGCGGGCCAACAGCCGGATGTCGTCGCGGGCGAAAGCGCTCCTGTTCGCCTGGGCCTCGTTCGACGACCCCGTGACGGTGCTCCTCTCCCTCTACTTCTCGATCCTCGCTTTCCGGCTGTCGGGGCGGGACGGATCGCCGCAGGCCGGCCCCTCGGGGGACGGGCTCGGCGCCTATCTGGCCGACCTGGGGCTGAACCTCGCGCTGGCGGCCGCGGCCTATCTGGTCTTCGTCGCGCTGCGGGGCCTGCGGAAGCCCGAGGGCCCCGCCTCCGGGCGGCGGCGAGCGCAGACGGGCGGGCGGTTCGCCGACCTGCTCTCCATGGCGGTGCTCCTGGGCGTCTTCCTCGTCGCGGCCCACTGGATGCTGATGCTCGCCGTGGCGGTGATCGGTCTCTTCCTCAGACTCGGGACGTACGCGAAGGTGATCGACCGCGCCGTGGCGACCGCCTTCCTGATCGCCTCCTTCGCCCTCGGCCTGCTGCTGGTGAACGGCGCCGACCTGCTTCCCGCGGTGGTGCTGGGCGTCGCGGCGTTCGGCGCCCAGGCGCTGATCTCGCTGCTCGTGGTGCCCGTGCTGGAGCGCGGGCTGAGCGGTCGCGACCGCGTCCACCTGGCCCTCGGCCAGCAGAACGGGATCACCGCGATCATTCTGGCGCTGGCGCTGGAACCCGACTTCCGCGGCACCGTCGGGATCGTCGCGCCGGCGATCCTGGTCGTGAACGTCCTGCACTACGCCTCCAACGGGGTGCTGAACAGGTTCGCCGGCGATCCGCCGCATCCCGACGAGCCGGGCCCGTCCGGGACGGTCCCGCTTCGGCCCGGTGCGCTGTCCGGCGCCGCGCCGTCCGGCCCGCCGGTTCCCGGGCCGTCCCCCGAGACCGACGCGTGCGCCGCCGACTCGGAAAAGTGACCCCCGCCGGGACGCCGCGCGCGGACGCCCCATGATTCGGTTCTGGCCGAACACGGAAAACGCGCCATGGGACATAGTCGTCATTGCGGGATGAGGCTAGCCTCGACCATGCCCATGCGGGATGACGGAAGTGGCCTTGCTCCGTGCGCCGAATTCGGTCAGCCCCAAAAACGGTCGGACCAGCCGAATAGAGTGATCGATGGAAGATGCGAGTGAGGAACTCCCCACCACCATCATCGACGTGACCGACTTCGATCTCGATCAAATGGACGCCCTGCCGAGCGAGGCCCTCCGCAGAGCCGTCAACCGCATCTATTACGAGAACCTCCGGGAATCGGCCTTGTATCTCACGTTCAATGCGCGAATATGAAAGGGTTGTGCGAACGGTCGCGAATGTTGCAGTTGTGAGCGGCGTCCGCGGCGCCGGCGACGGCCCGCCGCCGGACGCGAGGTCCCGAAGGAGCCGCGTTGGTCCCCCACGTTCCGCCGCGCAGCGGCCCGCCGAACGTCATCGCCCTCACTTCGCCGGAGCGCGGCGCGGGCTGCACCACCGCCCTCGCCGACCTCGCCTGGATGCTGGCCCTCGCGGGCCGCGCCGTGCTGCTGATCGACGGCGACCTCGCGTCGCCCGCCCTGGAGGACCACGCGAAGAGGTTCGCCGGCGACGGCTCCGATGAGGCCGGCCTCCTCGACCTCGTGCGCGGCTTCGGCTCCGGAGGCCGGAGCGCTCCCCACGGCTTCGACCTGCCGCCCCTCCTGCGGCACCGGGAGCCCCCCGGCCCGCCGATCTCCGGACGGGTGGACCTCCTCCCCGCGCAGGGCTCCGGCGGCGCCCGCGGCCACTGGACCGAGCTGGAGACCCCCGACCTCCACCGCTTCGCCGCCGCCCTCCGCGACGCGCTGCGCCGCACCTCCTACGACCATGTGCTCGTCGACGCCGCCGGCCTCCCGGCGGAGGCCCTGGCGAGGCTCGCCGACACCGTGGCCGTCGGGGTCCGGGCCGACGCCGGCGGCATCGCGGCCGCGGAGGCGCTCGCCCGGGAGCTGAAGGCGACGGCGCTCCCCCGGCTCCTGCCGGTGCTCATGCAGGTGGAGGACGCGTCGTCCCTCAGCGTGCGCGGCAGGGCGGGCGTGGCGTTCGCCTGGCTCTTCCCCGGCACGACGCCGCCCTCGGCGCGGGACGCGTACTGGCGGCGGATGGCGATTCCCAAGGTCGCCGACGCGGCCGTCGCCGAGAGGATCGCCGTGTTCGCCGGGGACCGGGCCGCCTCCGGGCTCCTCACGGCCTACCGGGACGTGCTCCGCACGATCCTCGACGACGAGGGGTTCGATCCGCCGCGGGCCACGGCCGAGGCGGTCGACGCGTACCGGATGCGCATCGGCGCGGACGACGTGCCGCGGACGCGCCACTACCGGGTGGTCTACGAGCCCGCCCAGCGCGCGTGGGCCGACTGGCTCGGCGTCCAGCTGCGCTCGACGCACCTGCGTCCCGCCGGGGAGGGCCCGGTCCGCGACGACGACGTCGTCATCGTCGTCGGCCCCGAGGCGGTGAGGTCCGCCCCGTCCGGGACGCCCGTGCCCGGCGCCCACTGGTACCTCCGGCTGTCCCCCGAGGACCCGGCCCCGGGCGTTCCGCCGTCCACCCGGATCGACCTGTTCGCCATGAACGAGCAGGCCGCCCGCGACGAGCTGTTCCAGCGGCTGATGCCCTCGCGCACGGCGCCCGCCCCCAGGAGCGCCCCGGGCGACCCGCGCTTCCCGGGCCGGACGCCCGAGTTCCGCCGGCTGCCCCCGTCCGCGGGCGCCTTCGTCGAGCGGGGCGCGGAGATCGAGCGGATGCGCGACGCGCTGCTCGGCTCGGACCGCGACGGCATCTACTCGATCAACGGCGCGGCGGGCACCGGGAAGAGCAGGCTCGCCCTGGAGTACGCCCTCCGGTTCTCGGGCGACTACGACGCGATCTGGTGGATCACCGCGGCGTCGGCCGGGAGCGTGCGGGCCGGCCTCACCGCCATGCACGAGGCGGTCGAGGCCCGCGGCGGCGGGCACCGGCCCGCGACCGCCGCGGGCGACCCCGTCGCGCAGTTCGTCCGGGAGGAGGTGAACCGCACCGGAACCTGGCTGCTGATCTACGACAACGTCGAGCGGGCCGAGGACCTGACCGACCTCGTGCCCGAGACCACCCGCGGGAACCACGTCGTCATCACGGGCGCGGACGTCGGGGCCCTCAGGAGCGGGACGCTGGTCCGACGGGTCGAGAAGTCCACCCGGGCGGGGCCGTTCACCAGGGACGAGAGCCGCGAGCTGTTCCGCAGGAGGGTCCCCGCGCTCTCCGACGAGCACGTCGACCGGCTCTCGCGCCACATGCGCGACCTCCCCCTGAACGTGGCGCTGGCCGCGGCGTGGGTGGAACGCCACGCCGACTGGAGGCAGCGCGGCGCCGCCGGTCCCGCGGCGCCCGGAGCCGGGGCGGCGGAGTCCGCGGGCGCCTTCCGCGAGATGGAGGCGGTCGAGGACGCGGTCGAGACGTTCACCGGCCTCTTCGCCGAGGGCGTCGCGGCCGCGCAGCGCGCTCCCGGGGCTCCGGAGGACGGGGCGGGCGCGCGCGACGACGCGGCCCGCCGGGAAGAGGCGGACCTGCTGACCGCCCGGATCGTCCTCGGGCTGACCCTCGACGCCCTGCGCCAGATCGACTCCGGCGAGGCCGCCGTGCACCTGATGCGGATGGCGGCCTTCCTGTCGCCCGACGGCGTGGGGCGCCGGCTGCTGTTCTCCCCCGCCATGCTCGCCGCGCTGGAGGCGCACTGGCCCGACCTCGCCGAAGACTCCGTGCGCCTGGAGGCGCTGCTCGTCCGGCTGACCCGGTACGGCCTGGCCGAGGTGGACTACGAGCTCGGCGGGGAACTGCGCGTCCACCGGATGGTCCAGAAGATCATCCGGGATTCGCTGCGGGACGGCGAGCGGGAGCGGGTGACCGCCGAGGTCCACCGCGTCCTCGCCGCGTTCGCGCCCGCCGACGCCGAGGTCGACAGGCCCTACCACGCCGCGACGTTCGCCGAGCTGCGGCGGCACCTGTTCGTCAGCGAGGCGCTCGCGAGCGGGGAGCGGCCCGTCCGCCGCTGGCTGGCCTGCCACGTGCGCCACCTGTACCTGGCCGGCGACAAGAGCGACCGCGCGATCGGCCTCGGCGTCGCCGAGCGGCTGTCGGCCGACTGGCGCGCGCGCCTGGGCGCCGACGACCCGCTGCTGCTGCGCGTCGAGGTGCAGCGCGCCAACCTCCTGAGAGCGCTCGGCCGTCTGGAGGAGGCGGCGCGCATCTCCGAGGACGCGCTGAACCGGCAGATGCGCCTCGGGTACGCCGACATCCGGACGCTGATGGCCGCGCGGGGATACGCCGCCGACCTGCGGCAGGCCGGCGACTTCGGCACCGCGCTGGTCCGCGACCGCGCGACGCTCATCGGGTTGCGCCGCGAGCTGGGCGGCGACCACGAGCTGACCCGGAGCGCCGCCATGAACCTCACGCTGTCGCTGAGCCTGGACGGGCAGGACGCCTCCGTCCGGGAGGCGCTGGCGATCGAACGGGACAACCGGGAGCGGCAGCGGCGGGTGGAGCCCGGCGACCGGCAGTCGCTCGCGATCTCCGCCTACAAGATCGGCGCGCTCCTGCGCCGGCTCGGCCGGTACGACGACTCGGCGCGGGAGCTGACCCACTCGGTCGTCATCCTCCGCGAGCTGCACCGGGACGACCCCGCCAACCTGCATCTGCTGTGCGCCCAGCGCCAGCAGCGCATCACCCGCCGGCACCGGCCCGGCGCCCCCGGGGCGCGCGCCGACGACCGGGACGAGCTGCGCCGGCTGCTGAAGATCCACCTGGACTTCCATCCGGGCGAGAACTACGAGACGCTCGCCTGCCGGCTGGCCGTCGCCGCGGCCGAGCACGCCTGCGGCGCGTACGAGGCCGCGCGCGACGAGGCGGGGCGGGCCGTCATGGGCTACCTCGCCCTGTACGACGACAGGCATCCGTTCGTCCAGCTCGCCCGCTGCAACCTGTCGGTCTACACCCTCGCCCTCGGCGACGCCGACCTCGCCGGGGAGCAGAGCGCCACCGCCCTGGACCTGCTGCGCGAGAGGCTGGACGACGACCACCCGTACGTGGTGGGGGCGCTGGTCGACCACGCCAACGCGCTGATGGCCCTCGGCCGCTACGACGAGGCCCTCGACCTCGACGAGCAGGCCGAGGAGCGTCTCCCGTCCGGCCATCCCGACGACGAGCATCCCTGGGCCGTCGCCGTGCGCGGCAACCTCGCCCACACCCGGGCGCGGCTGCGGAACGAGGCGCCGGGCACCGAGCGCCGAGCGTTCCAGTGGGACGCGCCGCAGATCTGAGACCGGCCCGACCCGGAGAGGAGACCGAGTGAGCCAGACCCCGATGACCATCACGCGGCGTGCGGGGCACATCGACGCGAACGCCGGAACGCTGCTGCTGGAGGACACGGTCAGGGAGGTCTTCGAGGGCGCCGACGGGCTGGCGCACACCGCGAACTTCATCGACGGCATGTTCCGGTTCGCGGTGGAGGACGCGGATCTGACGCCGGAGGACGCGAGGCTCCACGCCCAGGTCGGCGGCAGGCTCGGCCCCACCTTCGCCAAGATCGACTCGTGGACGTCGTCGCTGGACAGCGGGCGGCTCATCCGCCTGGTCCTGTCCTGCCCCACCGGCGGCGTCTACTACATCTCGCTCCGTCCCGGGGAGACCCAGTTCGGCATCGCGCGGGAGGGCGCGGCGGTCGAGAGCGGCGACCGGCAGATGGCGAAGATCTCCGACCGGGTGCGCGAGCTCTACTCGCTGGGCCCCGAGAACCTCGGCGGCTACAGCACGTCCGCCCCGGCGCTCCCGGACGTGCCCGAACCGGCGCCCGTCCAGTTCGAGGCCCCGGGCGCCGACCCCCGCCTGGTGGAACTCGGCCGGCGGCGCGTCTCCCCGCTCGACCTGCACTACCTCTCGGGCCATCGCGGCGGCGACCACCTCTTCAGCACCGACGTCCTCGCCGACGAGAGCCTCGGCACGTACTTCCGCAAGGTGTCGGTCGCCGAGCACAGGAAGCGCTACGAGGAGATCTACCTCGCCTCGCGGCAGCTCGTGCGGTCCCTGGCGTACCGGCTCGGACCCGCGCTGCGCGGGCGGCCGTCCCGGCTCGTCATGGACGTCGAGCAGGGGGCGCTGTACTACCGGTGCCTGCCCGACGACCTGGCGCTCTTCGGCGTCACCCTGCGGCAGAAGAACGTGTGGGACGCCGACCGGCGCCTGGAGTCGATCATCGACGACTACCTCGGCGGCGGTTCCGCTCCGTGAGGGGCGGCCGACGGCGGAGGTCTCAGACGGGCGCGGGTCCGAGCGGCGGGCCGGAACCGCCGTCCGCGTCCTCGGCGGCGCGCAGGACGGTGCTCTTGACGTGACCGCTCAGCCCGTCCAGGCTGTCGACGATCGCGACCTGGGCGACCGAGCCGCTCAGGCCGGGGACCGCGTCCTCGGACAGGCTGCCGAGCTGGCTCAGCGCCGACAGCGGGACGGCGTCGTAGCTGGCGTCGAACGCCTCGCAGAGCCGGTCCAGCCGGGCCCGGTCCTCGGCGGTGGGGCCCGGCCGGGACCGCACGCCGGCGAGCCAGCCCGCGACGGACTCCTCGAACGAGGTCACGAGCCGGCGCAGCACGATGCTCACCCCGATCGCCTCGAAGACCTCGTAGCGGCGCAGCCGGTAGCTCAGCATGGCGCCGGCGGTGGCCGCGTCGTCGCGGGACAGGTCGAAGGAGCGCCCGATGTAGGCGTCGACCTCGTCGATCGCGGCGAGGGATTCGAGCGCGAGGGTGAAGGGCCGGGCCACGGCGTCCGGCAGGTCGCGGCCGGGGCGCTCCGGCCCGGCGGCGGCTCCGGCGGGCCCCGGGGGCGGGCGCGTCAGGTCCCTCCTGATCGCCTGGAGCTGCCGGTCGGCCTGCTGGCGGATCTGCTCGACCTGGCTCTGCAGGTTGAGCAGGTGGTCGTGCGAGGCGGTCACCTGCCGCCTGATCCGCTCCATCGAGTCGTGCATCATCGCGATGTCGTTGTCGGAGGCCGCGGGGCCGGCGCGGTGGCCGATGACCTCCCGGTTCAGGTCGTCCAGGCGGGCGGTGAGGACGTCGTGGAACCGGTCGGCGAGGTACACGATCGGCGGCGCTCCGCACGCCTGGGTCAGGGAGGGGCGGATCTCCTCGCTCAGGAAGCCCGTCACCACGACGACGCGGCGCTTCGGGCTGTCGCGGCGGATGGCCTGGACGCGGCGGATCAGCGGCTCGGCCTCGTAGGCCTGGACCAGCGGCGAGCTCACCACGATCGCGCAGCCCGCGCGGTCCTGCCCGGGGGGCATCGGGATCCAGAAGTCGGGCCGCTCGCGTTCCGGCAGCAGGGGGTAGCTGGTCTCGGCCATCCAGCCCCGGGCGTTGAGGATCTCCGAGACGTTCGACAGGAGGTCGTCCAGCGGCACCACGTAGCCGAGGTTCTCCTGCCGCGCCGCCGTGTGGACGGCGGGCGCGTCCACCCGCGCGGGCGGCACGGTGAGCTGGAAGCTGCGGTAGCAGAGCCGGACGACCTGCCGGGGGCTGCCGCCGGTGAGCCGGTGGATCGCGTCGCAGGCCGACTGCTCGAACGGTTCGAGCACGCCGCCCTGGCGGAGCCGGACGTACTCGGCGATCTGCGCGCCGTCCAGGGGCGACGGCGAGATGCGGGTGCGTATGCGGGACTTGGCGTCCTCGGGGAGCTGGTCGAGGTACTCCGGCAGGCCGCCGAGGACGAGCAGGCCGCCGCTCTCCACGAACGTGCGCAGCAGCTTGTGGAACGACTTCAGGGTGTCGGCCGTGTTCGTCATGTCCGGCAGGAGCGGGTCGGGGCGGCCGAGCAGCTTCTCGATGTCGTCGATGACGAGCGCGAAGTGCAGCCCCTGCCGTCCGTAGAGGCTCGTGAGCGCTCCCATGCAGTCCAGCATCTGGGCGTTGGACGCCAGGGCTCCGGTGATCCCCTGCTCCTGGAGGCGGGCGTCGGGAGGCGCGCCGCTCGCCAGCCAGTCCATCACCGCGAGGGCGAGCTGCACGTCGGCCAGCAGGGCGAAGGCGGTGCCGAACTGCTTGTTCCCGGTGACCTGCCAGAGCCGCTCCTGGAGCTGCCTCGGCACCCTGGCCGCCAGCCCGGCCTGCCGCGCGAGGACGCGGGGGTCGAGCCCGGGGTCGCGCCGCTCCAGCGCCGCCGCCTGTTCGGCCAGGTGGGGGAAGTCGATCCGGAGCCGCTCGGCGACCACGTCGGCGTAGTAGCCGAGGGCGACGTCCTTGAGCTCGTCGGGGTGGAACCTGGTGATGAAGGAGGCCCGGTACAGCGTCCCGAAGTCGGACGCCTGCGCCGACAGGGAGATGATCTTGCGTGGGATCGCGGCGCCGGGCGGGGGATGGCGTAACCGGTGGATCAGGGTGTTGAGCAGGTGCGTCTTGCCGGTGCCCGCCTCCCCGGAGACGGCGATGACCTCGCCGTTCGCGCCGGTGGAGGAGGCCCGCACCGCCTCGTCGTCGGTCAGTTCCCGCGGGTCCGCCGCGCCGGCCTCGCCGCCGCGCGGGCCGGAGCCCTGCTGGGAGCGCACGTCGCGCCAGAGGATGAGGCTCCGCGCGAGGTAGTCGTCGACCACGCGCCGCACGGTGAGGATGGCGGGGGTGTCGAGGCTGACCACCTCGCCCGGCAGTTCGCCCAGCATGGCGGACGCCCCGGGAGGGAAGGGATTGCGCCGTGCCGCCGGTGACGGCTCATGATCAGCAGTCATGAGGAGCCCGTTTCTTCGCTCGGCGGAGCCAGGATGAACTGGGACGCCAGATCACTGTAACTCACATCCCGCGGACTGTCAGCCCTAATGATCTGTTCGAAGACCTCCGCCAAGCCGTCCACCAGAAGCCTTATCGTCATGCGCCCGTCATATGCGGCCATAATCGCCTTGATATGGCCTTCCTGAATATTCATTGATTCGCGGCGGTCCGTTTCCCGGTAGAGGCGCCGCTCGACGAATGCCCAGCCGTCCTCGGCGGCCAGCGGCCGGGGGCGCAGCGGGATGACGGAGATGGTGCCGCCGAACGGCGGGTGCTCCTGACCGGTGTCCTCGTCCTCGAGCTCCGCGAAGAACATCATGCAGGGCTGGGCGATCTCGGCGTAGAACCGCACGTCGAGCAGGTTCGCGGAGCGCGGGAGGATGACGACGACCAGCGGCCCGTCGTCGGCGGAGCCCAGCCCGATCTCCCAGAGCATGGTGGCGACCTCGCCCCGCACGCGGTCCGCGGCGAGGCCCTCCCGCGCCTTGAGCCGGTCGACGTCCCTGATCACGCTGCGCAGGCGCGCCAGGCGGGACGGCGAGCCCGAGAAATAGGCGCTCTCCATCAGCTGCGAGCAGATCTTGAAGACGAGTCCCAGCATCCGCCGTTCCGGCGTCCCGACCGGTCCGCTCAGCGTCCTGGCGTCGACGACCTGCAGGTCGGTCTGCCCGGCGATCTCCTTGAGGAAATGGACGCACCTGCAGATCAGGGACGTCTTTCCGGTGCCCTCCACCCCGTGCACGAAGACGAGATGGCCCCGGTCGCGAATCGCCTCGATATCGTCCATCTCGCTTTGGAAGGATTCGAAGCACGCGGTGAACGAACTGGTGTCCACGTAGTGGTCCGCGTGCTTGCCGACGCGGTGAGGTTCCAGGGCCAGGGGCGGCCTGTCGGCGTACCGCACCAGGCGGAGCGGGTTTCCCGGCGAGAGGCGCCCGTTCGCCGGCCGGGGGTCGCCCGTCACGAGGGCACCTTCTGCCAGAACACGAACCAGCGGAGGACCGGCGGACGCCACGGGTGCTCCAGGGCGCGCGCGGTGCTGCCGACCTGGGTGTCGACCCGGTGGACGACCTCCATGACCGCCGCGCGCCTGGTCTTTCTGCCCTGCTCGGTCAGCCCCTGCCACCCGTCGGTGACGGCGGCGCCCGGCCTTTCCGGGTCGAGTGCGGCGAGCACCGGGGAGAGCGTTCGCCACCAGGGGCGGCGGGCCTTGATCTCCTCCAGTCGGAGCGCCAGTTCCCGCGCGGCATCGTGCACCGGCTGGCCGGACGGCTGCTTGGCGTCCCCGCGCCCTTCGGCGTATTCGCTCGCCGCGGTGAGGAATGTCCTGCCCAGCCTCCGGAGTTCGAGGCCCTCTTTCCGGCCGCGGTCAACGGACGCTCTCCATTCGGTGGTGAAGAGGGTGAGCAGAGCGCCCAGCAGGAGCGGACCGAAAACCTTTGCGGCGGACACCCAGACCGACGGTTTCTTCTTCTCCCCCGAAACGGTCTGCGCCCCGATCAGGGCATCGCAGGCGCGGTCGAAGTCCTTTCTGTTGTGCACGGCCCAGGCCTGGAGTTCGGCGGGGCCCGGAGTGCGAGCGGCCGCAGCCGGCCGCGGGGACGCCCCGGACGGGGTCCGGGGGGCAGGTGACGCGGTGGGCGCCGGTGCGGGTGCGGCGCCGGGGACGGGGAGCCCGAGCGCCAGGAGGGCCGTGACCATCCGGCCGGGACGGGACAGGCAGTACACGGTGGCGGCCTCCCGCCGGTCGTCCGTGCCGGGAGACGCCGCGGACCGAAGAGGCGGAGCGTCCGATAACGAGGCCGTAATTTCGGCGGCCGCGCCGAAGGGGCGGCTCACGCATCCGATGATCAGCAGACCGACTATGCAGAAGAACAGCCTGCGAGCGCTCATGGATCGTCCTCCGCGGTCAGAATAGCGCGCGTCCGCCGCCCGCCGGGGGACGAGTCACGGACCGGCCACCGGACGGCGAGGGGCCCCGGCCCGCGACCGGCCGACGCGAGATCGGCGGCGACGTTTAACGATCACGGTATGCGGCCTAAAATGCTGGTGATTGGACGTTCGGCGGAAGGCCGGGCTTTATGACATTGATGAATCACTCCTTTTCCGGCGCCGATTTCGACTCGCTCGCCGCGGGAATGGCCACGTCCGGTGCGATCGAATCGCTGGGAGCGATCCAGCACAGCCGGAACCTGCTGCTGCTGCGCTCGGTGGTGGACGCCGCCCGGCGGACCGGCCACCCGGAGGCCGCGGCGGCCCGGCACGGCTTCGAGCAGCTGATGGAGCTGAAGCGGCGCGCCCCCGACGCCGCCGCGGCCGTCATCACGCACCCCTCGACCGGCGGCTGGGGCCTGCACGCGCTGCGCGTCCTGGGCGGCGCCCCGCCCGGCGACCCGCCCGGCGTGCG